>NZ_WEII01000199.1:0-4267 GCF_009183805.1 Bacillus sp. B2-WWTP-C-10-Post-4
TATTTATAGACATATGTAACACATCCCTTCTTGTTTTCACATAAATATTGCTTCTTTTATAAAATAAAAGCAATTTAACAAGAAAATATGTAACGCATTAAAAGTCAATATTTTCCTGTTAAACCACCTTTTTTAAATAGAAATACGACTGATAAAACGATAACAACAGCCTTCAAACTGCCCCCATATGGATAAATAGCATGATCAGTTAGACTAGCATGCTAAAAAATATTCTCTAAACCGAAAATTCCTATCATGACTGCTAAAAGGAATGAAGCTGATCCATACGTCCCTTTACGATAGAGGGTAAATAAATAGACTGCGAAAATTAGTGGTAAGATGATTTGTAGTACGATTATCATAGTTCGTCCCCCAGATTATTTATAATTATATTATATACAAAATTGTAATAAAAATGAAGAAAACTTATTTGATACTAACAGAACTACTCTAATCATATTCTTCTATAAAAAAGAAGAAAAAGGGGTGTACAGTTAATTGACAAAAGTTAAAGTTAGTTTACGACCCATTGTTCATAACGTAAATTTACCAACTGTATTGAAAACAACGATACTTCCAGGTGAATCGACCGAAAGACTATTTATCGCAACTCAATTAGGAGAGATTTTTTACATAGGGGACGGAGTTATAAAGACATTTTTAGATATTCGTCACCTAATTATTAAATTAGGTACATTTGAAGAAGGTGTTTCTAGTAGCGGTTATGATGAACGCGGATTGCTAGGACTTGCGTTCCATCCACAATTTTATCAAAATGGGTTATTTTATCTTCATTATTCAGTAGCCGGAACTCAAGGACCAGGTGCACTTTCTGAACAATTTAAACCGAATCCTTGTGACCCTAAAACGTTAAATTTGAAGTGGGTTAATAGAAATACGCAATATGATCACATTGATACAGTGGAAGAACGGACTTTACAATCTAATGGTCAAGCTCAAAAGCGACGAACATTACTGAATGTAAGAAGACCATTTTTTAATCATAACGGAGTCAATAGTTTAAACTTTTCACCTGAGACTGGAAAACTTGTTTTTACAAATGGAGATGGTGGATCAGGTTATGATCCATTTAATTTAAGCCAAGATGATTTAGAAATAGCAGGAAAAATAATTGAAATCGATGTAAGTAAAAATACATTTATAAATAACCCTCCTGTAGTTACACGCTTTAATGAACTTCCTTTATCTATACAAGAAACACTTACAGTAATTGCAAAAGGAGTACGTAATATAACCGGCATTTCATTTCAAAGGTTTTATAATCAATATATCAAATACGCCGGAAATGTCGGACAAGATATTGTAGAGTCTATTTTTTCATTTGTTCAATATAAACCTATACCGGTAACAGAACTTGTTCAAATGCATTTTATGAGGTTAACTCCCAATCAAGATGGGTTTATCAATTTTGGGTGGCGAGGATGGGAAGGGGATTTACCTACTTCTTTTATACGACATTGTTCTGAGAATCAGACTTTGGATGAGAGAACGATGGTTTATTATGATGAAACAATACAAACTTCAGTGAAGCGTATTCTGCCTCTACTTAGTTATTTTCATAAAGATTCTAGAACAGATAAGTTTGGAGGAACTTCACTTACAGGAGTTCAGCCATATATGGGAAATGCAATTCCAAATTTAACAGGTAGCGTTGTTTTTACTGACCTTGCGAAGAAAGGAGAATCCCAGTCTCCAATTAAGGGTGTTTTAGCCTATACTAGAGCAGGTACAGACGGTAAACATGCTGACTTTTATGCTATTGAAACCAATTATGATTTTGGTACGCAAGCAGCTTATTATATGAGTTTAGGAACAAATTCGAATCAAACTAAGTTATATTTAGGAGTTTACAGTTCTATGAAAGTAACTGATTTTAACAAAGGTACCATTTTTGAAATTATTCCTTGATACGATATAAATTCTCAGTTTAAAAACATAAAGAGTTTATTCTGCTTCCAAAACGCACAACTTGACTTGTCCCCCTAAAAATCTTCAATCTATAAGTATCTATTTTATATAGTGATTTATAACTAGTAGAAAGCAACTCATAAACCATAAGTGTATGAATAATATAGAAAGTAATGAATGTGGTATCTTTAGGGGGTATTTTAATGAATTGGTTTGTACGTTATTGGTATCAACTGATGATAGAACATGATACGAGCTTTGTTCATAAAAGAAAATTGTCCCTTGCGAATAAGTTAGTACTTACAGCTTTGATGAGTGCATTAGCCACCATGTTTCAAGCAGCTGGGAACTTAGTTCCTGGTATAGGTTTGCTCATTAGTCCATTTTCGACATTACCGATTTTTTTTGCTATTTTTTATTCTATTCGTGAGGGAATACTTTCTTATATTCTTACTATTTTTCTATTATTTATTATTGAGCCCAGTGAACTAATTGTCTTTCCTTTTACTACAGGCTTATTAGGTCTAACCTTAGGAGTATCCTTTTTAAAATTAAAGAGGAGAATTTGGATTGTTTCTTTTTCAGCAACTTGTCTACTTATAGGTATTATGATCGTTCTCGATGTTTTCCACTTTCCGGTACTTGGTCCTGCTGTTCATACAACTATGGATATAAAAATTATTTTATCAATATTTATAATGAGCTTTCTATACTGTTGGATTTTTGCAGGTTTTTGCAGAATAATGATGAATAGATTATATAAAGTGTTGTATTGACAATGGCATAATGAGGATTGGAGATTGAATTCATGACTAACGTTGCAGTTAGACGACCGAATTTGAATGATGTAGATGAACTATATTTATTTTTCCGTATAGTTATTACGAATACATACAAAAATGAAGGATTGTCACAATTATTGGATGACATAGAAAATGAAATTAACTCAAAAAAGCAGTATTTGAAAAGTGATTTTGATAGTAACGGAGAAAGTCGTTACTTTTTATTAGCAATTGATACAAGTAACAATAAAATCATTGGAACAATCGAAATCGGTCCAGCAAGTACATTGATTAATAGTTGTACAGGTGGTGTGCTTAAAAATTTGTATGAAATAGGAACTGTATTCATACTTCCGGACTATCAAAGAAAGGGAATAGGGAGTTTATTACTACATACAATGTTTCTTACATTACTTAGCAGAGGGATAACAGAATATTGTTTAGATAGTGGATATAAAAATGCGCAAAGTATATGGACGAAAAAGTTTGGAAAACCTAACTATGTATTGAAAGATTACTGGGGAGAATCCAGTGATCATATGATTTGGAAGAAAAGTTTACATGATACACCTATAATATTTGAATTATAAAATGAAATATGCCTCTGAACATAGCTTTTCTTACTTATGTATGCTATTATTTATCTTTATAATAAAAGAGGACGTGAATGAACTTGATTAAAATTAATATTCCTGAAGCTGATGTTTCAATTACTGAACGTAAACAAGTTATTAAAGGAGACGAGCCAATCATTACTCCAATTAATGGATTTATCGATTTCCACTTGTTCCCTAGAGATAAAGGCGGCATTTTTATGTTTTACAATATTAATGACGAACTTCTTTTCGTAGGTAAAGCTCGTAAAATTAGACAACGTATTAAGAAGCATTTTGAAGATAATGTTTCACCAATTAAAAATCACCGTGATGAAGTATACCGCATTGATGCATGTATCGTAGAAGATCCAACAGAAAGAGAAATTTACGAAACATATATCATTAATGAATACAAAGCGAAATATAACGTTGATAAAGTATTCTACAAATAATCAACATTAATAAAAAACAATCCTAGCTAATATGCAAGGATTGTTTTTTATTTAGATTTATTCTTCATATCTTTCTCCTTTTTTCAAATGATTAGCAGCAACAAAACAGATTACACCTATAAATATAAGTACAATACCAACCGTTTTATGTTTTCCCTCAAAGAAAGGAATATCTGAAATAACATTTGTCATACATAGTCCTAAAAATACAAGGATAGGGCCCACCCAAAGTAATACATTACCGAATTTTGTGTGCTTCCACATAATAACCCTCCTTAACCCTCTTTACATATATATCCATAAATAAAAAGTAAATTCATAGAGAAATATAGTTTTTTTCATATCGAAAATTTAACCCTCATATATTGGTACAAGCAAAAGAGAAAGGAGACCATCATGAATTGGTTAGAAGCTTTCATACTAGGTATAATTCAAGGTTTAACAGAATTTTTACCAATCAGTAGTACCGGACATCTTTATTTAGGAAGGCATTTGTTCCGATTAGATG
>NZ_WEII01000019.1:0-65209 GCF_009183805.1 Bacillus sp. B2-WWTP-C-10-Post-4
ATCGTATCCTTTACTAGTCAATTGCAAGTCTTTTACCAATAAGTTATAAGGATAACGCTGGTGAAATAGACATTGTTTTATTTCATGATTTACTCTTTTAATGAAAGATAGAACACTCTCATCTCCATCAACATTTAACCGTAACGGCATTGTGCTAGTAAACATACCTACTATTTTCTTTTCTAGTACACCGGAACGATTTAGTACAGGAGATCCAATGATTATGTCTGATTGATCATACATTTTATGAATATAAATAAGCATAAAGGTTGAAAATAATGTATTCATAGATATTCTATGTTTTTGTATAAAAGACTGTAGAGCAACCGATTTTTCTTTTTCAATTAAAAATATCTTTCGTTTCCCTTCTAGAGAATGAGATGTTTTTGATAAAAAGAAATCTGGCAGATTCATAAATTTCTCATTCCAATAATTCTTATTTTTTACGTATCGAGGGGATTCCAGATATTTCTCCTCTGCTTGTAAATAAGACAGATAAGTAGATTCAACCGTATCATTTATATGCTCATCATTCTTTAACTTAGAGTAAAAATCGATAATTTGACTCGTCATAAGTTGGATTGTCCAACCATCAGCTATAATATGATGAAACTTAACAAAATAGGAGCTTTCTACATCACTTATTTTCAAGAGCACAAATTCAAACAGAGGGCCTCCTTCAAGTGGAATTTGTTTTTGAAATTCATCCTGGGCCCATTTTCTAGCTTCTAAACTTGGATTATGATGATTAGAAAAATCAATTAAACGTATTGATGTAGGTTCAAATGGTGATATATATTGGTGGGGTTCTCTATGTTGTTGAAAAATCCGTAGACGTAAACCATCATTTTTCTTAATGAATAATTGAATTGCTTTTTCTAAAATTGTAAAATTAATTTCCCCATTAATAAGAACCATCCCTCCGATGTTATACATAGATGTGTTTGGATAAATTTGTTCATTATACCAAACTCTTTTTTGTGGATGCGTAAGAGAATGCTTTACAATTGTTTGTTGCATATTTCCACTTCCCCTCTATCCACATCCGTTGGTGTTTCCGGAAATTGTATATTAATATAGTGAGGATAAGGATTTATATTCTCAAGATTATGTTCTAAAATTAATATTCCATTTTCGTTGCTAGTTTCCTTAAATCCAGCTAATCGGTACGTAACAAACATCATACGGTTACGGTCAGTCTGTCGAAACTCAGCCAAAAAGCGTTTACCTGCCTGTTTTGTCCTTTCCATTAGATATGTGAGGAGTATAGTACCAACGCCACGGGACATTACACGACAAGACATGAGAAGAAGTTTTAGACAGTCGGCTTCCTCCGTCTTTTTTACAAGTGTTAAACCAATCTTCCCATAGGAGCCATATTTGTCTGATAACTCACAAACTAATAATAAATAATCTGGATGATTACGATAATAGTTTAATTCATCATAATCATAGGTAATACCAGTCGAATTTAATTGATTCGTACGTACTGTTAACTCCTCTGCACGCTGCAAATCTTCCTCACGAGCCTCACTAATCACAAAATTCATCCCAAGTGAAGCTAAAAATTCTTCTTTTGGGCCTTCATATTCTTCTTCATCCTTCGTTCTCTTAAGATTTTCTAAATACATCAGTCTTCGACGACGTGAATCTTCTGTAATTCTTTTTGGTTGTAGTCGTGGCAAGTCTAATAACGACTTATATTCATTTACATGTATACACAGAATATCATTATGAACACTCTGTACTTCTTCTAATTCAAACGGTTGGTCATCAATGAACGCAAAAGTATCAATACCTATGTTTAAATTTTTTCTAATTTTCTCAATGGAACTAGATTTAGAGTTCCAATGAATCTCCGGATATAAAAAATACTCTTCTATTCCAAATTCCCGTAATTTAGCTATTGCATCTTCGTAGTTATTTTTACTAGCAACTGATTGCAGTATTCCACGTCGATCTAATTCACATATAATTTCATAAATTCCAGGTTTTAAAGTAACTGTACCACTCTCTAATAAAACACCATCCCAAATTGTACAATCTAAGTCCCAAACAACACATTTAATTTCCTTACTCATGATAATGCCTCCTTTGTTTTATTCATTTTCACAGTTCCCATCTCCATCACTATAAGCTTATCTGCCAAATGAAAATATTGATCGTCGTGAGTAATAGCAATAATACATTTACCCTTCGCTCGCATTTGAGGTAACAATTCTTCATAAAAGAAGCGTCTATAACCAGGATCTTGATCTGCTGCCCATTCATCAAATAAAAGTATAGGTCGATCTTCCAAATACGTAACCAGCAATGCCAACCTTTTCTTTTGTCCAGTTGATAGTTGCGTAGTAGTAAAGCGCCCATTCTCAATGCCAACCTTGTCACTCAGTTGGAGAAGTTCTAAATAATGATCGATTTCTGCTTTCATTCCTTCTGTATTAATTCCATATAGCCTATCAAAAACATGAAAATCACTCAGGATAGCTGAATAGTATTGATTCAATTCCTCTGGAGCTATGTCTTTTCCATTTAATAAAATGTTACCTTCATTAGGTTCATATAACCCAGTAATCAGTTTTGATAAAGTAGATTTTCCACTCCCATTACCACCAGCAATAAAGACTATTTCTCCAGAATTAAACTCCATGTCTATTGGACCAATACCAAAACCAGTAAAATCTCCATCTTTATTCTTATACTTATAACTTACATTTTGTAGCTGCAAACAAATTGGCACATCTAAGTACTCTTTTGTTGTCGCGATTTGCTCATTTGCCTTTATATGATCTACACTCTTCACCATTTGTTGAATACGTTGCCAAGAAATACGTACATTTACGAGCTGAGGGATACCGCCCAGTATTTCATTAACTGGACCTGTCATATACAGAAAAACGATTACATAGTTACTTATCGTCTCTTTCGGCATATTAACAAAAATTTCTGGAAATACGAAAACTACAATACCAATAACAAAAATGAATAATAGTTCTCCCAGAACAAACACATTTGCAAATTTAATATCTCCTATCGTTCGTTTAACACGATAGTTATTACAGCTTTCATTCATAACTTCTCGAAAATCGTTTCGTTTTCCAGTATGAAGCCTAAGCTCTTTGAAACCATGCCTTAGATCACCAATCAAACGAAAATATACATTCTGAATATCTCTTGTTTCATTCCAAACTTTATCTGCTTGTCGTCCGATCAAAGAATATACCCCTGCAGTAATAAAGATGATACACAAGGATAGTAAAAAGGCATACATATTCATTACACCAAGATAGAGAAAACAAAATAGTAACGTTAATAAACTTGTTCCAGCAGTAACTAATAGATTGAGAGAACGAGAGATAACTTCCGTATCGTTATTTAATGTCGCCTCTATTCGGCCCTTCTCAATCAACTCCAATTTGTAATAAGGAGTCTGTAACAACTTATCTGTTAATTCCATCCTTTTTTCATAAACTAGCTCGTTTGTATACGATACAATGCTAGTTCTAATAATACGTTGTGAAAAGACATACATAACGATTCCAAGTACAAAGTAAAACAACAAGCCATTTTCCAAATTATTTGATCTAACAAACGTTTCATTAATCACAAAAATGAGAAAGGCATTACCAAATCCTGATATTAATCCCAAAACAATTAAAGTCAAAAGCGACTTTCCCTTTTGTCTTGGAAAACAAAGATTTAAGAATGTATGGATAACATAGGCCAAACCCACCCCAGCAATTGCATATATTGCAAGTACAACAGTTGAAGGAGCCCAAACTTTTATAAATGCCCACGGAAGCCCTCCAAACAAGAGATTTGGTAGTTGATAAAGTGCATAAATCATTAGCCCATATATTGCAACAACTAATACCATATGTAACCATGTTTTTCCCGTTGGTAATATAAACTTTCTTTTTCTAAAAATAATCTCCCTGATTAAATGAAATAACATGACCAATAACGTTAGTAAACACAAAGATGAGATCACAAATAAGGCTGTTCCTATTTGATCCGTTTTCTTATATTCATCATAGAGTAACGGTTTAACTTCTTTATCTATCATCATATTTAAAAGACTGCTACCGATATAGTAAGTGTAATTACTATTCAGATTTGCTAATACTACGACCCCTATCTGTTCCTCATCACGGAAACCAATATACGATGAATAATTTGGGTTACTTCCACCATGTGAAATTTCCCCTCCACCACTTTGATAGACCTCCCATCCAGCTGCATATGAAGCTCCATTGCTATCTGGGGCAACCTTTCTATTCGCTTTATGAGAATCGTTAATCAATTCCTCCGGAAACATCCTAGGCTTTTCAACCCCAAGCTGTAATTTTAACCATCTTTCCATATCATTTATATTTGAAATAAAATATCCAGCCGGTGTATTCCCCCTATAATTAGGAGCGTCATAGGGTAATGATTGTAAGAAATTACGCTTGTAACCTTGGGCCATGTTATCTAATGGGGCCATCTCACGTCCAGCGTATGTACTCAATAGATCCAACTTTGATAGCACATGATCTTGAACATATCTTTCAAATGATTGATTAGTTGCCTTCTCGATTACTAAGCCTAATAGATCGTAGTTAACCGTAGAATATTCAAAACTGCTACCCGGCTCTCGGTTTAGTCCTATTGGCATAACATTCCTAATCGTTTTCTCAATAGAATCTTTGCCATTGGTTATAGGAATATATCCAATGGCCTTTTCCGGTATTCCACTAGTATGGTGTAATAAGTCATAAAGTGTAATTTCATAAGGTTTGCCTTTATACTCCATTTCAAACCATGAAACATATTTAGTTAAAGAATCACTAAGTTTAATTTTCCCTTCTTTTTCTAGCTGCAATACAGCTAATGCCGTAAAAGCTTTTGAAGTAGAACCTAGCTCGAAAAGCGTCTCATTCGTAACTTGACGTTTTTTGTTTGTATCGGCATAGCCATAATTCTTCTTATAAATCGTTTCATTTCCTTTTACAATTACTACTGAAAGTCCAGGAATACCCGCTTGAGATATTTGTTCTTCTATATGCTTCTGTATTTTCTTCTCATTAAACTGTACCGTTTCCTGTGCTTCCACCTGTCGATAAGGGAGTACTATTAAGGTCATTAAAATGATAAACTTCAACCATATGTTTAACTTCATATTTTTAGCCCTCTTTTAGTTAACTTGGATTAACTTTTCAATTTTCTTTTTAAATGGTTGCACAACATTTTGACCAATACGTTCAATTTCATGCTCACTAATCTGAGAAGTAATAAGAAAATAATTTGCCCCTATTTCCCAAAAATCAGTTAACGTCGAGATGACTTCCTCATAGCTACCAACTATAGAAATTGAATTAGATGGGTTAACTAAACTTAGACCTCCCCAAAGATGATCATCTATCCACATACTATCTTTTGTAATTAAATCTTTGTATCGGCGAAGTCCAACAGAATCTGCATTATCTAAAAATAGCTTAGTCATCCTCTTTAAGGCTGCTGGTGTTCTCTCAAGTAATTCATATGCCTCTTCATATGCTTCTTCTGAAGTCTCACGAGCAATGATGTCTACTAAAATAGCACCTGGAATTTTCTCGCGCCCATATTGCTTAGCGTAATTATTAACTGTTTGATAGTGTTCTCTAAGACTTTTGCGGTCTGTTGCATAAAGTATATAAGCATCACCATACTCTGCAGCTACTCTCATTGCCTCCTCGGAGGACCCCGCTACAAAGTAGCGGGCACTTCGAAAGAGATCTTCCTTTGGATAAATATCAGTATTTTCTACTTGATAAAATTCACCTTTATAGCTAGTTACTCCTCGTCTTAATTGTTGTAACAGCTCAATATATTCTTTTGTCCTAGCATATCGAACATGGTGCGGTTCTGGTAATCCATCACGCGCAAGGACAAGCGAGGCACTTCCAGTTACAATGTTAATATCTGCACGATTACCAATTAAACTATTTAAAGTATTCAATGCTTTTGCTGTTACGGTAGGAAGCATCTGGTTTGTATTTTGCGCAACCAAAATCTTTACAAACTCCGTATTCATTCCAATCATAGACGCTGCTATCATTGGATCAACAGATGTTGGTGCAATGGAAACCAATACCGAGTCAAAGTTATTTTTCTCAGCTCTTTTAGCTTGATTAACATATTCCTCTAGAAGTTCTTTTGTTTGTGGTGTTGGAATAACAGGTAATCCCCAGCAAAACTCAACTTTTGACGGAACTACTTCTTTATTAATCATGTTGTTCCCCTCCCTTTACTACTTTCTACTTTTTAAAGCAGATAATGTATTTTTCATAACCGATTTCGCTTTCAATAACTCTTTTTTATTTGTTAAATTGTTATTTACTTCTTGATTACTTAAATATTTAGCAAGAGATTTAATTGACGTATGCTCATAAAGAACAACTATAGGTAAGTCTCGTTTAAAGGCCTCTTTTAATTTCACATTAATACGAACAAGATCTAAAGAACTCATTCCTAGATCGAAGAAATTATCGTAAATTCCTATTTCTTCGATTCCAAACATATCTTTTAATAATTCGTATAATTGTTGTTCAATTTCATTAGTTGGTGGTCTATACGTTGTGGAAACATCTGAACGATTCTGCTTTAATCTATTCTTACTTCCTTTTTCCAATAGTTCATTATAATAGTTGGCACCATTTAAAAGTTTCCAATGTAAATCTATTGGAGAAACCACGACTTGTTGTTGATTTCTATTGATGATACTACGGAATACTTTTAAACCCTCTTCTACAGTTACACCATCATGTAATACACTTTCCATATCCATATTAAATTGCTTTGCCCATATTTCAGCCGACTTAAGTGACATACCCACCTCTTGCCAATCTGGCCAATTAATAGCTACAGTGAACACTCCATCATGAGCCCGCTTATAAAACGCAAATGCATCTAAAAATTCATTCGCTGCATTATAACCACTCTGACCAAATTTCATATGATACGCCACATTACCAATTGATGAACATAATACGAAGAAATCAATTGGTTCATCTTTTAATAAAGCATCGAGTACTAGTGTACCTTTAATTTTCGGAGCTAAAATTTTATTATTAGATTCTTTTTCACGATTCATCATAATACCTAGATAATCAGCGACACCTGCTGCATGAATTACGCCATTAATAGAACCAAAACGAGATTTAGCCTTTTCAATTGCCTGTTTCATATCATCTTGAATGGAAACATCAGAACTTAGGATCATGTATTCTGCACCTTGAGACTCCATTGTCAACAAATCAGAAATAACTCGGCTTACACGCTCGTCTTTATTTTCTAAGTACTGTTCCCATTGATTACGTAGTGGGAACTCTGAGCGGCCAATCAATATAAGTTTGACATTTGGTACTCTATTAGCTAAATCTTTTGCAATTTCAAATCCAATTCCACCAAGTCCACCAGTAATTAAATAAACGCCACCCTCTCGTAATCTATCAATTTCTACATCTTCTTCCTCAAAAGGACTTTGAATAATCGTTTGCGCCCATCGATGACGTCCTCGATAAGCTACAACTATATCAGTAGAATCCACAAAACTCTCCATTAAACCCGCTTCTTCAAACATTTGTTGAGAATCTGTATCCATATCAATGGTACGACATTTTATATTTTGAAACTCAAGATTGCATATTTTTGAAAAGCCTAGAATTGTAGCTTGCTCTGGCTTTAAGTTCAGCTCTGTACCTGTAACTTCAAACATACGGTCAGTAAAAATGTTTAACTGTAATGCTCCCTCATAATTAATTTTCCCAATTGCTTGTGCAATATAAAGTAACGAATAATATCCTTCATCCATTGATCGTTCAATTCTCTCTTGATCGAGAATAACATCATTAACTGGATTAAAGCTCCAAGCATGTATAATCTTATTTGGTAATAAATCTTTTTGTTCTAATTCTGAAAATAGTATTTCATAATGCATTTTTTGAGATGGACATATCGTATATAAACCGTCGGATTTTTCAGAGAAAATACCACCTGTTTTAACTTCAATTACATCATGACCTTCTCTTTTTAATTTTTCTATCAGTCGATTGAATCGATTTAGATGATCATTGAAAATAAGCCATTTATATTTTTGTTCTTTCTTTATTTGTATAGATTTTAATGTTTTGCGTTCCCAAGAAGGCAAATAAAACCAGTCTTTAATATTAGCCTGTTTATTATGGCCTCTTGTTTCCTGAGTTAAACTCTGAGATTGAGTATTAAAAAATGGATCAGCTTTAAATCGTTTTTTCATGAAAGGATACGTTGGTAAATCTAATAACCTTTTATTCTCACTGTTATTAAAAGTATTCCAATTTATAGTTCCACCTTGCATCCATAACCGTCCCATTTGCTTGCATAAATGCTCGAAGTCATTTGATTTATCCAGAGGATGACGTAACATGTTTAAAGCCAATTGATCTTTACTTCTATTTAAATGTTTTAATACAAAAGTTGATAATGCATTACCTGGGCCAATCTCAAGGCAAATTACATTTTTCAAATGAAAAATTTCAGATAATCCCTTTGAAAATTGAACAGTACTTCGTAGATGCTGTGCCCAATAAGAAGGTGATGTGGCTTGATTTGCTGTAATCATTTCACCTGTAACATTAGATATATAAGGTATTTTAGGACTTGATAATTTTATATTTCCTACAGCTTGCTCAAATGCATCTAGAACTTCATCCATCATTCGAGAATGGAAAGCATGCGAAGTAAATAGACGCGTTGTCTTTACTCCATGATTTAAAAGTAATTCCTCAATCTTATTGATTGAAAGTACAGTACCAGAAATTACTGAATGTTGAGAGGAATTTACAGCTGCTATATCTACATCATCTGTTATATAGGTTTTTAATTCTTCAACAGATAAATTTACACTTAGCATAGCGCCTTCTGGTACGCTATTCATTAACTTCCCTCTAATCATTACTAAATGTAATGCATCTTCATAAGACATTACTTCTGCTAAACAAGCTGCTACAAACTCACCAATACTATGGCCAAACATGACCCTTGGATAAACTCCCCAATTCATTAGAAGCTTGGCTAATGCATATTCAATAGTGAATAGTAGAGGTTGCGTCATTGAAGTTCTATTTAACTGTTCAGTTGCTTTATCCTCTGTCTCCTTTGTAGGATACAAAATATTTTTCATGTCTATATCTAACCAATTTGAGAGTAGGGCTAAACCTTGATCAACGTGTTCACGAAATACAGGTTCATTTTCATATAAATCTCTACCCATATTGATATACTGTGATCCTTGACCTGAAAAAAGAAAGGCTAAAGGTCTACTCTCCATTGCGTTTGTTTTCTCTAGTCCCGTATCACCAAGTTTTTCTATGGCATCCTCCATTCCATTAGCAACTACAGCAGTTCTATATGGAAATTCACGACGACCTTTTTGTAATGTATACGCTGTATCAGATAGTGATATCTCTGGATTCTCCTTCAAATGCAATAATAGATCGTTAGTAGCTTTATCTAAGGATTCCTCTGTTTTTGCTGAAACAGTTAATAAGTTCCAAGATTGTTTTTCAAAATTCTTAGCATTGTCAGGAACAGACTCTAACACTATATGTGCATTAGTTCCACCCATCCCAAACGAACTAACACCCGCTCTTCTTACCTCTTCTTTCCATGGGATAAGTTCCGTATTTACACGAAACGGATTTTTTCCAAAATCAATGCTAGGGTTTGGGTTATTATAATGAAGGCTCGGCGGAATTTTCTTGTTTTTCAAAGCTAAGACCGTCTTTATAAATCCTCCAACTCCTGCTGCAGCATCTAAATGTCCAATGTTCGTCTTCACTGATCCAATTAAAACTCTACCTGGTTCTTGCTTACCAAAAGCTAACTTCAATGCTTCTACTTCTATAGGATCACCTAGTTGCGTACCAGTCCCATGAGTTTCTATATATGAGATTTCTTCAGGCTTAACACCAGCTATTTCATGAGCCGATTTTATAACAGCAGCTTGTCCATCAACCCCTGGCGCTGTAAATCCAGCCTTATTGGACCCATCATTGTTTACTGCAGCTCCTTTAATAACTCCATGTATTAAATTTCCATCTCGAAGAGCGTCCTCCAACCTTTTCAGTACTACAATACCAGCACCATTTCCACCCACTGTTCCTTGAGCATCCTTATCAAAAGCTCGACAATGACCATCTGGTGAGAAAATCATACCATCTTCATATAAATATCCTGTTTTTGTTGGATAAGTTATACTTACTCCCCCGGCCAAAGCTATATCGCATCGTCCATCAATAAGATCTGCCCATGCGTTTTGAATAGCAACTAAGGAGGTAGAACAAGCTGTTTGTACTGTAATCGCTGGTCCTTTTAGATTTAGTTTATAAGCCAATCGAGTAGCAAAGAAATCTTTTTCGTTTAACAACATTGCTTGGAAATCTTCTAATGTATTAGAAGATTCACTAGCAATAGAACGAAGCCAGTGGAAATTTGGTGATCCTCCAACATAAACTCCTGTATCCATATGAGAAGAATTAACCTCACCTGCTTGTTCTAGTGCTTCCCATGCGCATTCATGAAGTATTCGCAGTTGTGGATCCATCATTTCAGCTTCTTTTAGACTGTAATCAAAAAATTCATTATCAAATGCATCTACATCTTCTAAATACCCTTTAGATTTTATATAATTAGGTTTTTGAATCACTTCATTTGGTATGCCCATCTCACTAAGTTCTTCATCTGTAAATGTACGAATGGATTCTATCCCTTGTTCTAAATTTGACCAGAATTGCTTAAGATTAGAAGCGCCTGGCATACGAACCGCCATACCAACCACTGCTACATCATTTTTATTCATAGATAAAAGATTTTCTTTCTTAACTTCCTCAGGTTGGTGTTCCATAGCATTATCACTTCTAAAGTAGGAAGCTTGATCATGAACCGTTGGGTATCGGAATAACATAGGCATTGTAAGTTCTTTTTCAAACTTGCTTCGTAAACGCGAGAACAATCGAACCATTTTTAAGGAGTTCCCTCCAACATCAAAGAAATTATCATACAACCCTACTTTTTCTACCCCCAAAACTTCCTTCCAAACATCAGCTACCGTTGTTTCAAGCTCATCTAGTAAATCATTTGGTTGTACTAACTTAGTAGGCTTAGGTAAAGCACGACGATTAACTTTTCCATTCGTAGTTAATGGCATTTCACTTAAAAGTACAAAATACATAGGTATCATATACGAAGGTATTTTGTCAGTAAGATAATAACGTAATTCATTTTGAGATATATCTTGATCAGTTAGTATATAAGCACACAGTTCTTGTTCCTCTCCAAAAGCAATAGATAAAACTACCGCTTCCTTCACATCCGCATGCTGTTGTAAATGATGTTCTATTTCTCCTGTTTCAATTCGATAACCACGTATCTTCACTTGATGATCACTACGACCTATATACTCCATTTCGCCATTTTCAAGAATACGGACTAAATCTCCTGATCTATATAATCTTTCACTTGGATTATAAGGATTCTGTATAAAACGTTCACTGTTTAGTTCAGGTCGATTTAGATATCCCCGCGCAACTCCATACCCTCCAACATAAAGTTCCCCTTGCATTCCCTTAGGTGTAGGATTCATATGTTTGTCAAATACATAGCACGAATACGTAGGAAGAGGCACGCCTATAGCACTAAGATTACTGTGCATTTCTTTTTCTCCAATTTCCTTATAAGTAACATGTACTGTCGTCTCAGTTATTCCATACATATTTACTATGACCGTATTAGGTGAACGCTTAAACCAACTTTGCAGTAAACCTGGCTTCAGCATTTCCCCTCCAAATGTAATTAACCTAATTTTAAAAGCAAGTTTAGGCATCTCTTCAACTACTTGTTGAAAAACATAGAATGCAGATGGAGTTTGATTCAATACCGTTACTCCCTCATCTGCAATCAACTGGGCAAGTTTATACGTATCACGGATTGTTTCTTTTGTTGCCAGGACAAGACGTCCACCATAAGTAAGTGATCCAAATATCTCCCAAACTGACATATCAAAACAGAAAGAATGAAATAGTAACCACACATCATCACTAGAGAATTTAAAACTATTTGGTTGATGCATGACAAGTTGTATTACATTACTATGTTCAATCATAACCCCTTTAGGACGTCCTGTTGTTCCAGAAGTATAAATGACATATGCTAAATTATTTGGGGCAACATCTACTCTCTCGAAATCTTGCATAGGTGTCTCATTGAGTTCTTCAATAAAAAGCTTTGTGCTATCAAATTTAACTTTATCCTCAAATGAATTTGAGGTTATTATTACATTCGAACCACTATCTTGAAGAATAAAATCAATTCGTTCCTGCGGATAATCAGGATCAATTGGAACATAAGCCCCACCTGCTTTTAAAATACCAAGTAGAGAGATAATCATATTAAATGAGTAATCCAACATTACAGCTACTGGAGAATCTAAAGTTACACCTTCTTTTAGAAGAGCAAATGCCACTTTATCCGCACGCTCATTCAACTCTCCATAAGTCATCTCACTATTCTCAAATGTAAGTGCCACTCTCTCAGGATGCTTTTCAGCTTGCATCTCAATTAATTGATGAAGTGTTGTGTGTGGGAATGTAGCACTTTGATTTTGACCACCTTGAAGCAAAAACTTTTCTTCTGCCTCATCTAACATTTTAAGAGTTTGTATTGGTTGTCCTTCATCTAAAAGCATTGAATCTAATAGCTGTATAAAATGGTTAGTTATACTGGTAATAATGGATTCATCAAATACATCTTCAGGCCACATCATTGCAAGTTTAATAGAATCGAAACACTCTATTGAGACGGTTAAATCATAGTTGGTCATTTCATTTACTTCATAACCTGAAATTCTTACACTTTCATCAATTTCTTTCAGCTTTTCTATATCAAGAGGATAATTCTCAACTACCATAATAGTGTCAAATGACACGTTTAAATCAACAATTGGAGTCGTTTCATATTCAGTTCTTCTTTGGACATCACTTTGAATTCTTTGTAAAAGATCTGAAACAGTCATTCTCCCATCAGCACTTACACGAAGTGGTGGTGTATTTATAAATAAACCTACCATTTCACTCAGACCGTGCATTGGAATTGAACGCCCAGATACTGTTGTACCGAATATTACGTCCTCTGAATTTTTGTACCTTTGTAATAATAGACCCCAGGCTGTATAGAATAATGTAGCCAATGTTACACCTTGATTACTTGCAAAACTTCGGAATCTATCACTTCGCTCTTTATCTATCTCTTTTACATATGTTTTTGCTTTTTTTAGTTCATTAGAATTCTTATTGGATAAATTTATTTGTTCAGTTAATTCATTTAAATATTGTTCCCAAAAAAGCTTTTGTTTTGATTTATCTTGTTTTTGTTGCCATAGTATATATTCTTTAAATTTCCTTTTATTTATAGATGATGGTACATCTCCCTTTATTAACTCTCGATATACCTTAATAAACTCTTGTAAAATAATACTATTACTCCAACCATCAAACAAAATATGATGATGACGTACAACCATTTCATATTCGCCTTCGTTCAAATGGCACAGTTCGATAGAAAAGGGAACTGTTTGTAAATCAAAGCTTTCTGTATCATTAGATACTTTTCCATCACTATAAATAATGTTCGGAGTATGCTCTTTTAGTATAAGTTGTACAGGTTGTTTAACTTTTTCCCATCGAAAAATTGTACGCAGCATTTCATTTTCCCGCGTTACATAATTCCACGCCTCTTCAAACTTTGGAATATTAATTTTTCCAGTTAAGCAAAGTCGAAGTTCTTCATGATATAGCTTTCCTTCGGGTTCTTTCAAATAATGATAAAGAATACCTTCCTGCACTGGTGTAAGGGCGATTACATCTTCAATATCTTCTTTATGAATCTTTACTGCTTTCCTCATTAACAGAACCTCCTACAAGTGTGGTATGGTGTGAATATTTATCGGAACCTAATAAGGCAAGTGCTTTTCTATCTATCTTTCCGCTATCCGTTAATGGCATTTCATTTACACGTACAAAACGGTTAGGTATCATATAATCTGGTAAAAATAAGCGAAGATATTTTTTTAACCTCTCTAACTCAATATCATTTTCTGACTCATAGAAAGCTATTAACTTAACTACCATCTCTGATTCTTGTCTTACAATTACCGCACATTGTAAAACTCCTTCACAAGACATTAAACACGATTCTATTTCCCCTAACTCAATACGAAGCCCATTAACTTTAACTTGAAAATCAATTCTTCCATGAAACTCAATATTCCCATCCGATCTTATTAAAGCTAAGTCACCAGTTTTATATATACGGGTATCAAGGGAATATTGTACAAACTTTTCTGCCGTTAATTGCGGCCTATTTACATATCCACGTGCTAATCCTATACCTGAGATACATAATTCTCCTATATGGCCTTCCGGAAGTTTATTACCATATTTATCAACAACAAACATCTCAATATTCTTAATTGGTCGCCCTATTGGAACGCTCCCTTCTGTAATCTCATGTGTCGGACAATCATAAGCAGTCACATCAATGGTTGCTTCAGTAGGTCCGTACAGATTAGTAAGAAGTGTACCATTAGAAAAATTTAGCAACTTATTAAAACGGTTTACATGTTGAGACAGTAGTGCCTCACCACTAACAAATACTTGTTTCAACGATTTTATTCGGTTAGTTTCACCTGTCACATCAAGATAGTGTAAAAATGCACTTAACATAGATGGTACAAAATGCATAATTGTCACGTCATTACTTTCAGTTGTCTCAATAATAGCCTGTGGAAACTTCTCCATCCCCGGCGCAAGAATACATACTTTGGCTCCAACTATGGCCCACCAGAACATCTCCCATACGGATACATCAAATGTATAAGGGGTCTTTTGTAATATAGTATCCTTTGAACTAATTGGATAAGCCTCTTGCATCCACTCAATTCGATTTATTAAGGCCGAATGCTCAATCATAACACCCTTAGGTTTCCCGGTTGAACCGGAAGTGTATATTACGTACACAAGATCAGAGGGTTTGTTAATACACTCTAGATTTTCACTCTTTCCTTCATAGGAAATCGAATCTAAAGCCAACATATCAGCCTTCAAACTATCTTGAAAACGATGTAGGATTTGCTTTTGCGTAAGTATTAATTTAGCACCGCTATCTTCTATAATGAATTGTAATCGTGATGATGGATGATTCGGGGAAAGCGGAAGATATGCTCCGCCCGCTTTCAATATCCCGAAAATTCCGACAACCATTTCGATAGATCGCTCTACCATAATACCTACAACTGTATCTGGACCAACTCCACCTTCACGTAAAAGACGAGCTAATTGGTTACTTTTTTCATTTAATTCCTTATAGGTTAATGTTTCTTTTTTAAAGATAACAGCAACCTCATCTGGCGTACGGACTACTTGTTCTTCAAACAGCTTTTGTATACATGTACTCATCCGGGTTGTATCACTCCTTTAGTTACAGGTATTTTTTCAATGGCACGTTTCGCTTTTTTAGCAAATCCCTTACCAAGTAATAGCTGATGAATCTGATTACTCCCCTCAACGATCTCCATTGTTTTGGAATCTCTAAAGCACCTTGATATTGAATAATTATCATTACAACCAAGTGCTCCCATAATCTGTACAGCATTCGTTGAATGCCTTGTACCTGAGCGCGATGCAAAATATTTTGCAATCATAATCTTTTCAGTAGCATCAGCTCGATGTTCATTTTTGGCCTTACAAGCTTCTAAACTAAGGAGTATAGAAGCTTCTAAATCTACTCCCATATCCGTAATCATATGTGAAATCATGCCATGATCAATTAGAGAGTTACCAAATGCACTTCTATGTAATACATGATTCCCACAGATTTCTAAACAAGTACGTAATACACCAAGAGCAGCAAAGGCAATTGAAATACGCCCAAATTCTAAAGCATACGGTGCAAGGTAAGTAAAAGCAAATCCTGGTCTACCAATGATATTTTCTAAAGGTATTTCTACATTATTGAATTCAATTTCTGCCAAATATGCAGCTTTAAATCCAAGCATGTCTCTTATATGAGTAACATTTACACCCGCACTATCTTTTGGTACTAAACAGGCAACTGGTTGTTCACCATTTAGTTTTCCAAATACCAAAAACACATCCGCAGCTGCACCAAAAGTGATCCACTTCTTCACTCCATTAAGTATTAATTTATCCCCGTGTTGATCGAAGTTCGTTTTAATCATATTTAAATCTGATCCTGCTCCAGGTTCAGTAAGGGCTAATGCAGCTATTTGATTACCAGATGCAAGTAATGGTAACCACTGATTTTTTTGATTTTCTGTTCCCCATTTTAAAATCGTTTCTGTTACCATCGTATGGACATTAAATAATCCCGAAAGAGAGACACTACCTCTTGCTATTGCTTCAGTAAATAACCCATACGTTACATAATCCCATTCTAATCCACCATACTCTGATGGAAGTGTTCCACCTAAATAACCATTTTTAGCACAAGTCTTTATTATGTCTGATGGAATGCCCTGTTCAATCTCCCAACTATTAGCGTAAGGTTCTATATTTTCATAAACAAAATCCAAAAAATTCTGATACATTTTATATTGAGATGGCTCTAAGTATTGTTTCATGTCCATTACCGAACCATTTGCTTATTTCTTATAAAATTACCAATAGAATTTACAGACTTATAGTTATCCATATCTAAGTCATCCATAGTTACCTTTATGGCAAATTCTTTTTCAAGAAAAGTCATCAATTGGATTGCAAATAAAGAATTAACTAATCCTTCTTCAAAAATCTCAGTATCATCATTAAATTCAATACCTACATGATCTTGAATATACATATGAATAATTTGTTCTAAATTTTTATCTTGCATTTTATACACCCCTATTTGTAATTTTTAATTTTAATAAGCGTAAAAACCTTTACCACTCTTTCTACCACATTCACCTGCATCCACCATCTTTTTAAGTAATGGACAACATCTAAACTTTGGATCTTGATATTCCTCATAAAGTACATTCAAAGAATGTAATACTGTATCTAACCCAATTAAATCTGCTGTTTCTAATGGACCCATTGTATGTCCAAAGCATTTTTTAAATATATCGTCTACCTGTTTAGGCGTTGCTACACCATCCATTACAACCCAAGCCGATTCATTCATGAATAAGTGGGAGATACGGTTAGAAACAAACCCAGTCTGATCATTGACCACAATTGCATCTTTATCTAATTGTTTGAGGAAAGATTGAGCTTTTTCGACCGTTTCATCTGAAGTTAAATACCCTCTAATAACTTCTATAGATGGTTTCATATATACCGGATTCATAAAATGCATTCCTATTATTTTATCTGGACGCTTTGTTACTCCTCCTACTTTTGTTATTGAGATACAAGACGTATTGACTCCAAAAATTGTATCCTTTTTACATATCTCATCTAATCTTCTATAGATCGGCTCTTTAATTTGCCAGTTTTCTGGAACATTTTCTACTATATAATCACATTCAGCCACTTCATCAAGATTAGTAGAGCTACTTATTAACGAAAGTACTTCTTCCTTATGCATTCTAGGAAATGCTTTATTAATTAGAGGAGCAAAGCGAACTGTCTCTAATATTTTCTCTTCCGCTATTTCTAACTGCTCTTCTGTAACATCAATTAATACCGTTTCTAGACCATGCAGCACTAAATCTACTGCCATGCCGATCCCCATTGTTCCAGCACCTACAATACCAATTTTCTTGAACATTTATCCATCATCGCTCCCTTAATATATTTATAATTTATATCTAAAAACTTTTACATTGAAGAACTCTTTGCAGGTAACGTTTTTGTTCTCTCTCTTTAATCTGTTTTTCAGTAAGTGCTGTTTTCATCATTTGGATTGCTTCTTCTACATCACTTTTCTCCACTGAATACCCCGAATTAATTTTTTCTTCCAATTGACTTTGGACCTTTTGAAATGGGAGTACTACCTTTTTCTGATAATCACTTAAATCTGTATTATAATTTTTTGTACTTACAACTACAGTTAAACACCCTGATATAACTTCTTCATAATCAGATTCTTGTAATGTAAAAGAATTTTTTGTATTTAGGATATCTTTCTCCCTTTCATAATTAAATGTCGATATAGCAGGGTTAATAGCTTGCAGAAGATACTTCAAGACTTCCTTTGGTCCCATTTCAATAGCTTTCATAGATCCTTGATTCATTAGATAGTGAATCATGTCCAACCATTTCACAGGCTTTATTAATTGTAAGTAAAGGTTTTCTCTTATATTTTCTACACCTTTATACATTGAACTATCATGATTCGCTATGACAGGTACTAATGGCTGTTTCATATCTATATTTTCTAGTACACTCTTATATTTTTCAGCAGCAGGTTGCATCATAGGAGAATGAAATGGCCCACTTAATTTAAGGGGGATTGCAATTCCCCCATGCTCTACTACCATTTCACAAGCTAACTGAACCGCAGAGTTTGTACCAGAAATTGATGTTTTATTTGGAGTGTCATAAGCCGATATATATACTTCCTGTCCCTTGGTTAACAATTCTGAACAAATACCTTCAACAATTTCTGGAGCAAGATTGTTAACCCATGCCATAGTTCCATCTATAGTCAATGCATAGCTACTCAAAATCGTACTACGTTCTTGTACTAATTTTAAGGTATCTGAAAATGCAATTGCTCCAGAAGCACATAGAGCTGTATATTCTCCCAAAGAATATCCAATCATTGCCTCTGGTTTATTGCCTATTTCCTGTTCAAAAACTCGAAAAGCTGCCATGCTAGTTGTTACTAAAGCAGTTTGTGAATTTTGTAACTTTTCAAGGTCAGCTTTGTATATCTTCTCCATACAAAGGGAAGCCATGTCTATTTTTAGAGTGTCACTTGCTTCTTCAAATATCTCACGTGCTACAGGGAAGTTTTCATAAAGGTACTTACCCATTCCAGAATAATGGGATCCTACGCCAGGAAACATAAATACAATATTCATCTTTTTATCTCCCTTTTTTTCATCTTAAGCTATCTTCAACTCTATCTAATAAAGCTCGTCCCTCTTCAGTTTTTCTTAAATTCACTAAATCAACTACATAGCGAATATCTGATACATCATTCCATCCTAAATCCAGTGCAAGATTCATATGCTTTAACGAAAGATCGATTCTATCAATTAATGAATAACCACATGACAGTAAAAAGTGATGCCATGCATTTAAATCTCCTACAGTACGAGCTTTTTGTACAAACTCACTAGCTTTATTAAAATCTGAATAGTATCTTAGTTGATGGTATGCGGTAAAAACGAAATTATCTAATTCGTTATAAGGAAACACATAAGCTGTATAGGTTTGAAGATTTGTGAATCCAACTTTTCCCGCTAGTTTAATAGATGGAATACGAAAATCCTCTGTCTTCCAATGTGGTGTTCTTCCTTGTTTTAAACAGTCATCCAAGAATGCTCTTGCAGCCAACCAAGCATACCCTTTACCTCGCTGGAATAAATCATAAGTGTTAATTCCAATTTCCACATCAGTATCTGTCGCAAAAACCGATAAGCAACTAGTCACAACTTGTTCATGTACCATTACTACATAACCAAATCCATTTCGAATGAAATCCTGAGTTGACTCCCAAAAATCAACAATATCATCCCGTACCATTGCGAACTTTTTATCTGATAACATGTCGATTGTAATACGTTCCACCGTTACCTCATCAGGCATATTAGGTTTAGATAACTTATTATAAGACTCCGGATCAAAAGTAAATGTTACTCGAGTGTAAGGTTTAGGAATAAACATTTGCAATTGTTCCTCGACAACCTGTTTCCATTTTGATTCGGGTAATAATTCAACCTGAAAAAAGTCATCCCCTATCTGCTGAGCCTCAAGTGCAATTACTTCTTTAATAAAAGTTGGTAGCCTTGAAACAAAATTACTTGTTGGATCACCTAATAAATAAAAAATTTCTTGTTCTGCCCATACAAGTGCACATCTAGGGTTATTAGGATTATCCACATAAATATGTCCCTTATTGTAACCATGAGCTATACCATTAAGTATTGGATGGTTCTTATAATCAACGAGAAGTGGTGATATTTGTTTGAATTCATCCTTTTCTTTTACCAATTCATAAATCATATTCTTAAAAGTCCTCCCTTTTGAGAACAAGTGTGAAGTGCATGCTGCGCAATAATTGGCTGAAGTACCTGCGAGGTACCTTCAATAATTTCTAAAACCTTTGCTTCCCTAAATAAACGCTCAACAGGATATTCTCTTGAAAACCCGTTTCCACCAAACACTTGGACAGCGTCTGTGGCTACCTTCATAGCCATCTTTGAGGCAAAATATTTTGCAATGGTTGTTTCAATTACAGCATCAGTATGTCTATCCTGACGCTTTTTCCCAGCCTCTTGGCATAACGAACGAGCTGCTTTTATATTTACACTTGCTTCTGCTAAAATTGTTTGAATTGCTTCATATTCACATATATATTTATTTCCTTGTTTTCTTCTTCTTGAATAAGCTACCATTGCTTCTAGTGCTTCTTGAGCAATGGCTACTCCCGCCCAGGCAATACTATATCTACCATGATCAAGAGCTGTGTTAACTACATAACTCCATCCACCCCCAATTGGTCCTAACAAATTTTCAGCTGGTACCTTTACATCTTGCAAATGAATCTCAGCTATATGCGAGGAATTACTTGCTAACAGTTTACTCATTTTATTTGTAGAAACACCCGTCATTGACCGTTCAACAATAAAAGCGCTAACTTTTCCCTCACTAGACGCAAAAACTAAAAAACAATCCGCAATGTCAGCAAAAGAAATCCATTTTTTGTGCCCATTAAGAATAAAATGATCATTAACTTGTTTATAGGAAGTTCCAACAGCTTTTGCATCAGAACCAACCTCTGGCTCAGTTAGGGCAAATGAAAATAATAGGTTCCCCTTTGCCATCTCAGGTAACCATTTTCTCTTTTGCTCTTCAGTCCCCCACCTTTTAATTGACTCCCCTACTAAAGATACATGAACTGTAAGTAATTCACGAACCGAATTACAAGCTTTACCAATGATTTCAGTAAGACGACCATAATCTAAAGAATCAAGAGAAAGCCCACCATATTCTTTTGGTATCGTTGCACCCAATACACCATAACTTGAGATTTCTTGTATCACATCATAGGGAAGCTCTTCATTACTTTCAAACTCACTTGCTCGAGGCCGAAGCTTCTTTTCCGCAAACTCATCAACTACTCCCAGAATCTCTTCTGCATTACTCATACTGTGAAATTCCCATTCTTCTTTTTGTTAATTAGATCAACCATATTATTAATAGTAGAAAAGTTAATAATATCAAGTTCATCATTATCTACTACTATATCAAACTCCGTTTCTATGAAATTTAACATTTGCATAGCAAAGAGCGAATTTACATAACCTTTTTCAAATATGTTGTCATCATTAGCAACAATAGTTTCCTCTGCATTAAAAATAATAAGATTTTTTTTAATGTATTGACGTATTTTTTCATGATTATCCATGTAATTACTCCTTCTGAGACCTGGGAAATCAATTAACCTATATCCCAATTAAAATCAGTCTCTATTTTTATTTTTTCTTTCTCCTGAGTCGCAGATAAAACAAGTTCTTTTTCCTCACTTGTTAACATTTGAATATCTTTTAG
Source organism: Bacillus sp. B2-WWTP-C-10-Post-4 (assembly GCF_009183805.1). Lineage (NCBI taxonomy): Bacteria > Bacillati > Bacillota > Bacilli > Caryophanales > Bacillaceae > Bacillus > Bacillus sp. B2-WWTP-C-10-Post-4. The sequence goes on from NZ_WEII01000019.1 coordinate 21,780, forward strand.
ACTAACATTAGGATGAGTTGTTATTTCTTCTAATAGAAGGTTAAATCGCCGTCCAAATTCTACTATTGTTGATTTATCAAATAAAGATGTAGCATATTCAAAAGTGAATTCATATATATCTTTATTTTCTTCAGCAATAAGAGTTAAATCAAACTTACTTGTTAGTGTATCTGTGTTTGTTTCCGTGCTAATTTCTAATCCATCCACAACTGTATGTTTTTCATCCGAATTTTGTAATACAAACATGACATCAAATAAAGCACTTCGGCTTAAGTCTCTAGAAAGATCTAATTTTTCCACTAACTGATCAAATGGATACACCTGATGTTCGAAAGCTTCTAACGTATCGTTTTTCACTTTTTTCAAGTGATTAATAAAAGATTGATCTGGATTTATTTGATAACGTAATGCAATTGTATTTACAAACAACCCCATAAGAGGTAACAGATCAGCATGCGGCCTACCTGCAACTGGTGATCCTATAATGACATCCTTTTGTTCCCCATGCTTGTACAGAAAAATAGTGAAGGTAGCCATAAGTAACATAAAAGGTGTCGTATCAGTTTCTAGTGCTATTTTTTTTATTTTCCGAGTAATTTCCTTGTTTACTTGGAAATTATATTGTTCACCCTCAAAACTCTTTACAGGTGGTCGACCTCGATCATATGGTAATTCAAGAACTGGTATATCCCCTGAGAATAATTCTTCCCAGTATTTCTCATGGATATCAAATTCTTTAGAAGATAATAATTTTTGTTCCCACACAGCATAATCTTTATATTGCAAACGATTTTCCGGCAATGTTTCCCCAGCATATAGGGCCTTAAAATCATGCATAAATATACTTAAAGACACGCCATCTGTTATGATGTGATGAAGGTCAATTACAAGTAAATAACTATTATCTTTTAACTCCTTTAGTCCAGCCCGCATTAACGGAACCTTAGAAAGATTAAATGGTTGCAACCATTCTTTATACTCTCCCTTTATCATTTCTAGCTCAAATGTTACCTGTTCTAATACTCTCTGTACTAACTGATCTCCCTGCCACTCAAACTGTGTTCTGAGTATTTCATGGCGTTTAATAAGCTTTTCAAAGACTAATTCTATCCTTTTCCGGTCCACCATTCCTTTAAGAATAAAACAACTTGGTACATTGTATGTCATCTGTGCCCCATCCATCTCTTGTAATAACATCATTCTTTTTTGAGTCGATGAAACCGGGTATACCTCAGATTCCGGTACTATTTCTATATCTTGCAACCTATTTTCTTTTGAATTTTTAATAAAATGACTTAAAGTGCTTATTGTTGGATACTCAAAAAGATTTGCCAATGATAATTGCACGTTAAATTCTTTCCATATTTTAGCGTTGATTACAGTAGCATGAAGGGAATGACCACCAAGTGCGAAAAAATTATCTTCCACACCAATACAAGGATTACCTATAACTTCTTTCCATATATCAACTAGCTTTCTCTCCATATCATCGAGTGGTTTTACATAATTAGTAGTCTCCATCGATGGAGAAGAATCTATAATTACATTCTTTGTATTACCTTCTATAACAGAAAAAAGAAATATCATTATTTGTTCAGCTAAATTTTGCTCGTATTCTGCAGCATGGTGAATTTTATCTGAAATGTTTACTATTCCTTCTTTAGTTACTGATTTTGTTAAGTGCATTTTTATCAATGATCCACGAATTACTCCCCAATTGGCAGCTGCTGTCTTCATAGATTCAGCGATAGTTTGGAAGTCCGAGTGATAACGCTCACCAAGAAACGAAAGCATTTTTGAAAACTTCACTCGGCCATCTACAACTTGACCTAAATGTGAGAATAACGGAACATCATTAAAGTCTAAATATCCATCTGTCTCTTTATTTAAATCAAACCTACTTATTAGTTTCGTAGCAAAAAGGTGCATTTGTGAAAAAATATGTTTTTCATCTTTTATATGTTTTATCCAATTTGACAATTCGGTTGTAATCGATTGTATGTCTGTGATTTCATCTTCAGTAACTTTTAAAGTACTTACTTTTTGATAACCCTTATGAAAAAGTTCTGTTGAAAGTTGTGCATTTTTAACCATAAAATATGGATCGGTAATAATGAAACAGTCTTCTTCGGGCTCATATCCTACAATAACAAATGAATGAACAATATGATTTTTTAGATAATTCTCATCCCAAGGAAGCCAGTATGCATTCATGGTTACCACCACAGGAAATCCCGAGTATAATTGTTCTAATATAATTTCAAATCCTTCATCGGATGAATCTGTATCAAATATAGTACTTTTTATACCATGATATTTTTCTAAATCACTTACAAAATAACCAGACTCTGTATATAAACCATCCCCTAGATTTCCATTATCGACAGGAGAAAAACCAAAATCCCATAATCTAGCGTACATTAAATAATGTTTACGCTTAAACCAATTAGCTAACGTAGCAATTACATCATCAATACAATTCTGTTCAGAACTTTTACAAGGCTCTACATCATATAAGATTGAAGAAGTATAATTTCCCATTTACTCACCTCTATATTTTTACCAACAGGAAAAACTATTGTAATTTGGTTATTTCTCTATACTAAGTTGACAGAGATATGTATATCTTCTTTAAAAAGCTATCCATTATTATTAACGCATTTCATATAAAGAATCTTATTTCTCGAATCACTTTTTTATTTTAATCATTCTATAATAGGGAGGAGAATTCCCTAACTCATAGTCACCAGAATAAACACTAACATTCTAGAAAGCTAAGAGGGAAAGCTCCTTTAATCCTACAGTATAGCAAGTGCAAATTTAAACTCTTAAAAGTCGTGTTTACAATATGAAGTAATACTAATTATTTTTCTTTTCTGCTATATAAGCAGCTAGTTGTTTAATATTGCGTTTTGTATATGCGACTAAGTCGTCCGTATTAAGATTCTCGTTTTCTAAAGCAAGATCAAGCTCAATAGCTAGTAGAGAATTTCCTCCTAAGTCAAAGAAATCATCCTCTACACCGACAGCTTCAATCTTCAATATACTTTTCCATATTTCAACCAAACGAGATTCTAACTCATTACTAGGAGACATCATACTCTCCTCCTCATTCTTAGGTAAAGATCTAGGTGAAGGTAAGGAATGTCGATCAACCTTTCCACTTGGTGTTAATGGTATGTTTTCAACTTCAACAAAGAAAGTAGGTATCATATAACTCGGGACTAATTTCGCAAGATGCAATTTCAAATCAGAAATGGATACAAGTGATTTTGCTACGAAATAAGCTACAAGTTTTTTCTGCCCATCTTCATCTTGAATGTCTACTATCACTGCTTCTTTAATTGCATGATGTGAAGATAAAGCATCTAAAATTTCCCCTGGCTCAATTCGATATCCTCTAATTTTTAATTGTTCATCATTTCTACCGAGGAATTCTATATTCCCATCAGGTAACCAGCGTGAAAGATCTCCTGTCCTGTACATTTTCTCCCCTTTTACAAATGGGTCTGGTAAAAACTTTTCTTCAGTTAATCTCATTTGATTTACATATCCTCTTGCAAGCCCTTCTCCCGCAATATACAGCTCTCCTACCGCGCCAATAGGCTGAAGTCTCTGTTTTTGATTAAGTATATAAAGCCTTACATTCGGAATAGGCTTTCCAATAGGAATAGTATTATAGTTTTCACTTTCTTGAAGTGAAAACGTACTTGCGATAACTGTCGCCTCCGTAGGACCATACATATTTTCTATTTGAGTCGATAGTCGATGCTTTTTAAACTTATTAACCACCTCATGTGTCAAAGCTTCACCCGCAAGTAATATATACTTCACTTTATTTAAAACCTGGCAATTTTCATTATTAAGTGTATTTACGAAGGCTCTAAACATAGACGGTACAAAATTTAATAATTTCACATCATATTTATCTATAGTTCTTAAAATTGCTCTTGGGTTTCGATGTTCCCCATTGTCCATTATTACTAATTTACTACCTACTATGGTCCACCCAAACAACTCTAGAACAGATACATCAAATATATAAGGTGTCTTCAGTAAATACGTATCTGATTCATCCATAGGATATAAATGAGACATTGAAAATAAGAAATTCACAATACTACAATGTTCAATCATGACTCCTTTTGGTCTACCTGTAGAACCGGAGGTGTATAAAATATAAGCTAAGTTATTTGGTTTTCCAGTAACCTCCAGGTTGCTTGTATCACCAACGTACAAATTTTCTTGCTTTAAATCAATAATCTCTCCTACAAATGGAATTTCACCTACGTATTTAGATTCTGTAAGTACAAATTGAGGATTACAATCCTCTAAAATATGTTCCATTCGACGCTTTGGATATTCAGGATCAATTGGTACATATGCAGCTCCAGATTTTAGCGCAGCAAATATAGCTATAATCATTTCTACGGATCTTTCCACAACGATACCAATTTTAGTTTCCTGATCTACACCTTTTTGTCTAAGAATACGAGCAAGCTGGTTTGCTCGATTATTGATATACGAATAACTGTACGGTATATCATTTGAAATAACTGCGATTTCTTCTGGTTTATTTTCAACCTGATCCTCAAAAAATTGATGAACTAATTTACCCTGAGTAAAATCTAATTTTGTATTATTAAGTTCATTTAACATCCTTGTGGATTCACTTTTACTTAAAACATTAACGTCTTCAATTTTCGCTTCAGGATTAGCTACCATCCACTCTAGCGTATTTATAAAATGCATCATAAACCGCTCTATAGTTTGCGGATAATATAGTCCTGTCGCGTATTCCAATTCTAATCGCAGACCCTCTTCTTCCGGAAATACTTCTATACTCATATCTACCTTTGAAGCTTGATGCTTAATTTCGTATGATTTAAATGTAATATCTTTTATTTTTTCTGATGTTCTTCCGATATTCTGCATTACTAACATGACATCAAATACAGGATTTCGATTAGTATGATAAGTCATGTCTAACTTATTTACTAACTCATCAAATGGGTATTCTTGATATTGAAATGCTTCTAGCGCATTTTCTTTTACTTCATTTAAGAATTGAATTATCGTCTTTTCCGCTTTAGGATGATTTCTCATAGGTAGAGTATTTACAAACATACCTATGATAGGCTCAAGATCATGATGAATTCTTCCTGCAATTGGAGAACCTACTATAATATCTTCCTGTTGCGTATACACATGCAATACTATATTTAGTGACGAAAGAAGTACCATATATAAAGTAGCTTCTCTTTCATCCGCAAAGGATTTTAATTTATTAGAAAGTTCAGGTGTTAGATGGAATACTAATCTATCACCTTCAAAAGTTTGATTTAGCCCACGTGGCTTATCGGTTGGGAACATAAGAATTGGTAACTCACCTTTAAACTTCTCTACCCAATACTCTTCAATTTCTTTCAGCCCTTCATCATGTAAACGGTTGGTTTGCCAATTGGCATAATCTTTGTATTGTATTTTAATAGGCTCTAAGGCTTTGCCTGAATATAAATCTATAAACTCTTTTTCTAACTTCGCTAAAGATACTCCATCTGCTATTATGTGATGAAGATCAAAAAGTAACAGGTATTGATTGAATTCCAATTTCATTAAACCGACGCGCATAAGTGGAGCCCTATCTAACTGAAAAGGACGAACAAATTCCTGTATTAACTCTTCAATTGTTGATCTATCAGATTTATATAAATGTTCAATTCTAATATCTAAACTATCATGAATAAATTGAACTGGTTCACCTTTAATAAATTGGAATGAAGTTCTTAATGATTCATGACGTTCCACTAATTCTTTGACACATTGTTCTGCCTTTATAAAATCAAACTCACCTTCTATTAACATTGCACCTGGTATATTGTAGGCAGTTCCTATTCCAGCAAAGCGGTTTAATATATATAATCTTTTTTGTGAAGAAGAAGCTTGATAAAATTCTCTATCAGGTACGATCTCAATTTGGGAATAATTTTTCTTCCCTTCATATTTCTCTATATACTCCGCTAATAGCATAATTGTAGGCCTTTGAAACATTTCACGTATAGGTACATCTACACCTAAACGTTTATATATGTGTGAAACAACAGAAGTAATTTGTAATGAATTACCTCCTAATTCGAAAAAGTTATCATTCACACCTATTTTCTCTATTCCAAGTACTACTTTCCATATCTCAGAGAGCATTTGTTCAATTTCATTACGTGGTTCAATAAATAAAGCTGTGGATTGCTCCCAAATTGGATCTGGAAGAGCTTTCCGATCTATTTTACCGTTTGATGAGATTGGAAACTGCTCAATCGGGATGATGTATGCAGGAATCATATAAAAAGGTAAATACTCTCTAAGGAATTGGCGTACCTCTTCTACTTTAGCTGAAGAATTCATAACAACATATGCACATAAAACCGGAGCATCTTCTCCCTCTTTTTTACGTGTAATTACAATAGCTTCACCAATTTCAGGATATCGTAATAGTTGCTTTTCTATTTCTCCCAATTCAATTCGTAATCCACGAATTTTGACTTGATCGTCCATACGGCCTAAATATTCAAGGTTTCCATCTGGTAACCAGCGAGCCAAGTCTCCAGTACGATATACCTTGTCATCTATAATAGAAAAACCTATTTTGGTGATTTGTATAGGAACAAATTTGTCCATAGTTAACTTAGGTTGATTTAAATACCCTCTTGCTAGCCCTTCTCCTGAAATACACAACTCTCCAGGAATTCCAACGGGTTGTAACTGTTGATTATCACCCATAATATAAACTTTTTGATTGGCTAGAGGTCGTCCTATTGGTAATTGATTCATAAGTTCTAACTTATCGTGCTGAACATGATAACATGTAGAATCTACAGTAGTCTCCGTAGGTCCATAAGCATTTGTTAAATTAGGTTGGCAGTTCTTATTAAATAAACCAAGGAATTTCCGCGCTAATTTCGGTGGTAATTCCTCTCCAGCAATAATAAAATGTTTAAATGAATATTCTATTTTTTCATCTATAAAATTAGTTAATAATCGAAGATGCATCGGCGTTCCATCCGCGATATTTATTTGCTTTTCTTGATAAAAATTCATTAGCTTCTGCCCATCAGTTCTTGCTTCCTCTGGTACTATAAATAAACTATTTCCTAATAAAAGCGCACCAAACATGTTTTGTACTGAAGCATCAAACTCAAAAGGTGAAACTAACCCGATTCGCATAGAGGAACTATATTTATCATATATTTCATTTTTTAACCCGAATATTAAATTTACAACACTACGATTTTCAACCATAATTCCTTTAGGATTACCTGTTGTTCCAGAGGTAAAAATAACATATGCCAAATCGTAAGGTGTACTTACTGAAGGGAAACTAACCAATTCTGTTTCAAGTAGTTCATTAAAACTTACCATACTACAATCCTGGATTTCCCTTGTAAAATCTTCACTAATAACTTCTGGTTTTACTATACAAAGTGGAGATTTACATTCTTTTAGCATTGCCTCTATCCTTTTATACGGCAAATATATGTTAATAGGTAAATAAGCAGCCCCACTTTTTAAAATACCTAGCATTGCAATGACTGCATCAATTGATCGATCCATCATAAGGCCAACAATGTGTCCTTTTCCAATTCCTTTTTTATGTAGAGAACTGGCAACCAGATCTACCTTTTCTTTTAATTGAGCGTATGTTATTTCTCTTTTGTCATCAGAAACAGCAAGCTTATTTGGATTATGCATGACTTGTTCTTCAAATAACTGTATCACCGTTAAATGATGCGGGTAATCTAACTCAGTTTGATTAAATGTGATTAACTCTCTTATATCATTATCACTAACCCAATCTAAATCTATATGCGGCGTATTCGGTTGTAGTAAAGCTTGCTCTAACAAGTCTATAAAATGATGACCAAATCGCATAACAGTAGATGTTTTGTATAGATGCTCATTAAAATACATATCAACTTCTATACACCCATTTACTTGACGGAAAGAGAATATAATCTCAGCATTGCTCTCACTTAAATAATTTAAATCTTGAATTTCCTCTAGCAAAATTGCAGTACGGAACGGATAATTACGCCCCTCTGGAAGGTAGTTACTCAAAACCGGTTGTAAACTTTCCAATGGGAAATTTTGATGTTCTAAAGCATTAACCATTACTGTACTAACATGCTGGAGAATTTGTCTAAATGTCATATGTTCCTCAAGACCATGTCTTAAAACTAACAAAGTATTAATAAGGTTTGTATCACTATCTTGTTTTAAAACAGGTGTACCAATGCATATATCTTGCAATCTAGTATATTTATTTAATAGCAAAATAAGTCCAGCAGTAAGAATCATGTGCAACTGAAGATCTGATCCATTTGCTAACTTTAAAATCTTCTCGGACAATTCCTCTTTTAGTTTTATGTTAACATTTGATAAATTCACCTGTTTGTTTGATGTCCGGTAATCATAAGGGAAATGGCAGTCAGCCAGTTCCCCTGATAAGTTTTCTAACCAAAATTCTCTTTCCTTTATTCGTTCATTTGCGGCAATTACTTTATCTTTATTCGCTATTCGTTCAACCATAGTTACTCACTCCTGACAATAATCAATTAAAAGTTAAAATCCCCAAAATCTACTGATACCTTAACTGGTTGCAGTTCTTGAATTTCTTGTTTAAATGAAATATCTTTTAATAAAATTTCAGGATGATCTACAATTTGTTCAAAAATCTCAACATAACGCTCACATAACTTTTGAACCGTGTCCCTAGTATATAAAGAGGTTGCATATTCCATAGTCAGTTCAATTGTATCTTCCAATTCAACCACTCTTAGCAATAAATCCATTTGTGCGCGCTTAAAGTCGTGATCATATGTCCTTAGTTCTAAACCATCGATAAACATATGATCTGCATCCATATTTTGCATAACAAATGAAACATCGAAAAGTGGGTTCCTATTATACGTGCCCTGAAGTCCTAATTGATTAACCAGGTCCTCATATTGACATTTTTGATGTTCAAATGCTTGTAAGACCTGCTCTTTTACTTCAAATAGGAATTGAGTAAACCTTTGTTCAGCTCTTGGATAGTTCCTTATTCCTAACATGTTTACAAATACTCCTATAATATCTTGTAAATCCGCATGCGGGCGACCAGTAATTGGTGAACCAATAACAACATCCTCTTGGCCAGTATATTTACCTAGCAAAATATTATATACAGAGAGCATTAGCGTATATAATGTAGTTTCTTCTTTTGCTAATAAACGCTTAATTTTCTTGGTAACATTTGAATCAATAGTAAAGGATATTTTACTACCTTTTAGATCTAATATTTCAGGTCTTGTATAATCAGTAGGCATATTCAAGACAGGTACACCATCTTTAAATTGATCTAGCCAATACTGTTCATGTTTGAGAGCAATTTCTTTTTCTTTTTCACTCTGCTGCCATTCTGAGTAATCCTTATACTGTATTTTTAAGTTTGGTAATTTCTCTCCTGAGTAAAGCGCAAATAGATCTCTAACAAAAATATCATAGGAAACTCCATCGGTTACTATATGATGTAAATCAATAATTAAAATATGTTTTTGTTCTTCCAATCTAATTAACCCTACACGGAAATATGGAGCATTATTAAAATTAAATGGGCGAATAAACTCATTAATTATTTGTTCCACTTCAGATTCAAAGCCCTTAATTTGAGTAATATGGAAATCAGCATGATCATGAATAATTTGTACCGGTTTATCATTTTTCATTTCAATAGTAGTTCTAAATATCTCATGACGCTTAATTAATTGAGTGAACGCCTTTTCTAAACGTTCAATGTTTAATTTTCCATTCAAAAGAATAACGGAAGTATCATTATAAGCTGTACTTTCTGGATACAATCGGTGTAATACATAAAATCTCTTCTGAGCTGAAGAAAGCTGATAATGAGATTTAGGTTCAGCTGGAACAATAACATCAAATTCACTCTTATCTGCCCTTGAAATATAATTTGCTAGTTTCTCAATATTTGATAGAGTAAAGAGTTCTTTAATAGGAACTTCAACATTAAACTCTTTATGAATTTTTGAAACAATAGTAATAGCCTTAAGTGAATCTCCACCTAGTTCCAGAAGATCATCATGAACACCAACTTCTGAAACTTTAAATATATTTCTCCAAATTTTTGAAAGCTTTTCTTCTACCTCATTACGAGGTGCTACATATTCAGTCAAGAGTTGTGGTCTAGAATGGTATAACGTAGAATCTAATTCTTCTTCCTTCTCATCATTGAAAGAATTTAATAACACCCATTGATCAATACGCGCTTGCAGTTCTCCTGGAGAATGAATCAGTACTTCCCCTTGTTTCCATGACAGTGCTATATTAAAAGCCTGAACTCCTTCTTCAGGTGTCATAGATAATTCATGTACACTTGCACCTATCTGCATATCTTTTTCTTCATCTTCCCAGTATTTCCAATCACTCCAATTGACACTTATCCAAGGCAGGTTGGAATAACGATTTATATATTGTGCAAAAACATCCATGTATATATTTGAAGCAGCATATGATACATAACCTAATCCACCTAAGACCGCTGAAATTGAAGACATTAGAACACAAAAATCTAAATCTTTATTTCGTAAACACTCTTCTAAATTGAGAAGACCATAAATTTTTGCAGAAAATTGTTCCTCACAGTCCTCTTTTTCAAGTTCCTGAATTAAATTAAAAGTCTTTCCACCAAGAATACCTGCACCATGAATTACACCATTAATCTTTCCAAATTCTTGTTCTGCCTTATGAATTGCTTCGTATAGTTGTGATTGATCTGTAACATCAGCAGCAAGTACATAAACTTTAGATCCCGTTTCTTCTATCTCTAAAACTTTACGAATTCTGTCCGAATACATCGTATTTTCCTTCAAATGCATATCCCACTCATCACGATTTGGCAGACCTGTACGTGTAAGAAGAACTAAGTTGGCTTGTACAGTTTGAGCCAAGTGTTTCGCAAGAATTGTACCAATACCTCCGAGTCCTCCTGTAATAAGGTAAACTCCATTTTTTCGTAACGGCAGTTTCTCTTTAGCTGGCTGTTCTAGTTGTAAAGGCTCGTAAGTTTGAACAAATCTTTTATTTCCTCGATAAGCAATCATCTTATCATTCGTATTTGAAAGACATTCTTCTACTAATTGATTTATTAACCTGCTCTTCCATTCTTTGTTTAGAGGTAAAACAACATCAACACTTGAACAAGAAAGATAAGAATACTCTTGTGGAACAACTAATGACGTTCCAAGTACAGTTGATTTTTCTGGAATTAATTCTTCATCACCAATCACTTGTTGAACACCATTTGTAATAATTCGAATTGAGATTGAATCAGAGATATTCTTGTCTCCTAGTGCCTGAGTTAAGTAAAAAATTGAATAGAATCCTAAGTTTTGTTTACTATTTACATATTCAATTGAGGCTTGTCTTTCCTCATCCGTAATTCCCCACATATGAACTATTCTTGTAGGTAAACCACATATTTCCTGTACTTCATCCAATAACTTAACGTAATCTATACGTTCTTCAGGATTTATAATGAAACGATCGTGATTCTCCTTATTAAAAGCAAAGCCAGGTTCTACTGTAACTACTCTCTCCCCTTTATTTAATAAGTCCTTAACTATTTCATTACCTAATCCTTCTTGATCCACAAAAACAATCCATGTCTCATTCACATCATGATTTGGTTCAAACAATGTAGAACTTTTCCATTGCGGTGTATAGAACCATTCAGAAATGTTGTTATTCTTACTAATTTTAGATTGCTTACTATTAAGCTTTTGACCTAAATCATACGGATTACCTTGTAATTTATAAGATATTTTATTGAAAGAATACATTGGTAATGGGATACGTCTTCTCTTCTCATCTTTATAAAATTGTTCCCAATCTATAGAAATACCTGTTACCCACATTCGAGTGATGTGACTAAATAAGAAATACATATCTGATACATCTTGTTGAACAGATCGAACTGTATTAAATATTCTTTCATTACCATTTTCATAGTCTAAAAGGCGACTAGTAAGCCTACTAAGGTCATTTCCAGGACCAATCTCTATGAATAGACTTGTATTGTCGCTATTCAACTCTTGAATTCCATCAGAGAATCGAACAGTTCCACGCATATGTTTTACCCAATAAACTGGGTTTGTTGCTTCTTCAGGTCGTATCCAAGTACCAGTCAAGTTTGATAAATAAGGTATTTTAGGTTCTCTAAGTGTCAATGTACTAACATAGGAAGCATACTCGTCCAGAATTGAATCCAGTTCGTGTGAATGTGCTGCTCCTTCTATTGTTACTCGCATACACATTAAACGCTTTTTCTTTAATTCATTTTCAAAATCTACAATTGCTTCTTCTGTCCCAGAAACTATACAAGCTGGACCATTAACTACCGCTAAAGAAATGGTATGTTGATATTCTTTTTCAAAAGAATTAATTAAATGAATTAATTCCTCTTCTGGAAGCGGAACACTAAGCATTACCCCTGCAGGAAGACTACTCATTAGCTGACCTCTTTTTACAACTAATTTAAATGCATCTTCCAAAGTAAATACTTCTGCTAAACAAGCAGCCACATATTCGCCAAAAGAATATCCAATCATTGCTTCAGGTTTAATTCCCCAACCCATTAATAATTTCGCAACTGAGTATTCAAACGCGAAAAGAACTGGTTGACTAAATTCCATTCTTTTTAATTTTTCCGTTGCCTCATCAATACTGAAAGTAGTTGGATATAACACTTCTTTCATGTTTACATTCGTAATTGATTGAAGAATTGCAAAGCATTCATCCATAGCTTCACGGAAAATTGCCTCTTGTTCGTATAATTCTAACCCCATGTTCACATATTGCGATCCGTTCCCAGAAAACAGGAAGTTAATTTTAGGATGTTCCTCTTTTACATTTGCATATTGCACTCTTCTTCCTTCTGGCTGGTTTAATTGTTCAATTCCCTCTTGGGTACTGGAACAAACTAAAGCTCTCCTATGCTTGAATTCCTTACGTCCAATTTGCAATGTATAACTAGCGTCTGCCAAATTCACATGAGGATTCTGTTCAAGGTAATTTCCTAAATTCAAAGTCATACGATCCAAAGCATCTTTCGATTTTGCCGAAATCATTAACATCTGGTATGGTCTACTATTTGATGTTGCTTCAAGCTTTGGTGCCTCCTCCAAAATAATATGTGCATTTGTACCACCAATACCAAATGAACTAACACCTGCACGTAATGGTTTATTATCCTCTTTCCACTCATTTAATTGTTGATTTACATAAAAAGGTGTCTTTTCAAATCCAATTTGCGTGTTTGGTTTTGTAAAATTCACACTTGGCGGAAGAACCTGATCTTTCATCGCAAAGACCGTTTTAATTAGACCCGCAACACCGGATGCTGCATTTAGATGACCTACATTTGCTTTAACAGATCCAATTGGTACAGATTGTTTTTCATTAGAGTTAAACACTTCACTAAGCGCCTTGATCTCAATGGTATCTCCTAGTTTAGTAGCAGTTCCGTGTGTTTCAATATAGGAAATGGACTCAGGTTCTACATTTGCTTCATGTTGCGCCATTTTAATAACTTCTACTTGGCCCTCTACACTAGGTGCAGTGTAACCAATTTTCCGATTCCCATCATTATTAATCGCCGTTCCTTTTATTACTGCATGTATAGTATCCCCATCATTTATAGCTTCCTGTAAAGGCTTCAGAACAACAATCCCAACACCGTCTCCAAAAAGCATTCCATTTGCATTTTCATCAAAAGGACGACAATGACCATCTGAAGAAAATAGCATTCCTTCTTGGTAGGTATAACCTGCTTTTTCAGGTTGAGTTAATGTAATTCCCCCAGCTATAGCAATATCACAATGCCCCTGTAATAATGCTTGGCATGCATTATGAATAGCCACCAATGATGTTGAACATCCCGTAAAGATATTCATACTTGGTCCTTTAAGGTTAAATTTGTAAGAAATTTGAGTACTAAGCGAGTCTTTGTCGTTAAGTAATGAAATTAAAAATTGCCCAGCTGGTTCATTTGCCTCTGAAAGAGTAGATAACACTTGCCAATATAAGTTAGGAGATGCCCCACTATATACACCAATTAGGCCCGGGTATGTCTCGATATTATATCCAGCATGTTCAAGGGCAGACCACGCACATTCATGAAATACTCGTAGTTGCGGATCCATTAACGATGCATCTTGAGGTGTATAATCAAAGAATGGAGCATCAAAATTATCAGTTCCCTCTAAATACCCTTTCGCTTTAACATAATTAGGGCTTTTTACTTCCATAGGATTCACACCAGATTCAATTAACTCTTCATCTGTAAAAAATTGAATAGACTCTGTTCCAGACTTTATATTATTCCAGAATTCATTTACATTCTGTGCTCCAGGAAAACGTCCATCTATTCCTATAATTGCAATATCGTTATCTTCTTTCGTTTTTCGATTAAAACGTTTTGTATGTTTAACTTGATTCTTTTGCTTATCTCCACTTAAGTATCTCGCTAAAGAACGAATACTTGGATACTCAAACATAACTCCAATTGAAATCTGTTTTTCTAATCTATTAATTAATCTCTCATGAATCTGAATTATATGAAGTGAAGTTGCACCAAGATCAAAGAAATTTTCATTTACATTTACAGTATCAACACTGTAAAATTCTTTCCAAATTCCTGTAATTATTTCCTCTACTTCATCTTGATTTCTGAACTTATCTCCCGTTTGCGTTTGAGTTTCCAATCCCGAAATTCGTTTACGAGAATTCAGATTAATCCATTGATCAAAACGTTTATTTAAATCTCCAGAAGAAATAATTACCTGATTTAAACCACTTAAACCAAGCACACATTGGAATGTTTTTTGTCCTTCCTCAGATGTCATTTCAAGCGCTTCTATATTTTGAGCATTGAATATTTTATTAACCTGTTGAGCTCCCGTGTACTGCCAATCTCCCCAGTTAATACTGGTCCATCGATTATTAGATGTATTACTCACTTTGTCTGAAAAACTATCTAAGTAAAGGTTTGCTGCTGAATAGGCTACAAAACCTAATCCACCCAAAATAGGTGAAAGTGATGAAACAAGATAACAAAAATCAAGATCATAATTACTCAATAACTTATCAAGAACTAGCACACCATGTACTTTAGGAAGAAATTGCTCTTCACATTCAATCCTACTTATCTTTTCCATTGGACACTGAGCTGATTTAACACGTAAGACACCTGCAGCATGAATTACCCCATTTATGTGACCAAAATTAGCCTCGGCCTGATGAATCACGTTTCTCATCTGCTCTTCATCAGCTACATCTGCAACAGCTGTCATTACTTTTGCTCCCAATGACTCCAACTTCTGAATATGGTTAATACGTTGACATAATTGTTCATTTTCAATCTGTGATTGAAGAATTTGATCCCATTCTTTACGATCAGGAAGAGCTGTTCTACTAACTAATATTAGTTTAGCCTTTACTGTACGCGCCAAATATTCTGCTAATTTAAGGCCCACTCCTCCCATTCCACCAGTAATTAAATAAACCCCTTCCGATCGAATATTCGGAATTTTTGAAGCTAATTCATTTTCATTTATTACTAGCATTTCACTTACTTTTTCATCAGGTATAGGCTCATAAATTCGAATGTAACGAGTATTATTTCGAATTGCTATTACAGTGTCAATAATGTCCGTTTGAATCTCAGAATATAAGTTTGATATTAATGCTTCTTCATTATCAGACAACGTAAAATCTACACTACGGCATCTAATATTTGGATACTCTTGCGGAAATACTTTTATAGGAGCCAAAAGAGTAGATTTTTCTGCAATGATAGACTCGTCTCCTACTACCTTTTGCATATTATTCGTCATAACATTTATATTGATAGGATAAAGTAAATTAAATTTACTAATTGTCTTTGCAAGTGATATTAATGAATAGAATCCAGTATCTAAGGTCTCGATACCTAAATCCTTATTATCGACATTCCATAGGTGAAGAATCTCCTCTGGTAAACACTCTTGTTTTTGTAGCTCATTAAATAACTGATAATAATCTTCTTGTTCAGTAGGGCATATTGTAAATTCATTTAAACTAATCTTTTTATATGAAGGACCCACACCGACTGTTATAACACGATGTCCATCTCTTCCAAGTTTTTCTTTAAGAGCTAAGCCTATATGCTCATTGTCTAAAAATAACAACCAACTTTTAGTAGATCCTTTAGTTACATCTACAATTTCTTTTTCCATCCACCCTGGAGTATAGAACCACTCAGCTATATTAGAACGTTTCTTTATCGATGTTTCTTCATTATTAGTTATATTTTGCTGTTCAGCTGGATCTATCCAATATCGCTTTTTCTCAAAAGGATATGTTGGTAAGGCAATACGTAATCTATATTCCTCTTCATACAGTTTACTCCAATTAATTTCTACGCCTAACTCCCACGCTTGTCCCAATACCTCTAACAAGTCGCCTCGCAAAATAATCTGATTATTATTAATTTCAGAATTTAATAACTCTCCAATATGTACAATCACAGAATTAAGATCTACATCCTTAACTTGTGTTAGAAGTTCTACTTTTTCTCCATGCGCCCATTCTGCCTGTAACTCTGTATAGTTTTCAACTAATGGATTCAGGACATCTTCTGACTTAAGAGATTTATTATAAATATCTGAAACCATTCCAGCTAAGCCTGTACCAATAATGTTAGAAGGACGTACATCACATTCAATTAATACATCAATAATCGATTGCAAGCAGACGAAGAAGGTTAAATCTTCAACCAAGCTATCATCTGTTCCTTTAAAGAATGCTTCTTTCAATGCTTTTCCAGTATACATTTGGGCATCAGTCATATTACGCTCAAATACTTTTAAGAATAATGGTTCCTTTTGGTATAGTTCTTTTACATTCTCAATAATTGATGAGTATTCGCTAGGTAACACAAATACCAAATCTGGATTTTCTTGCGTTTTTACGTGAAAATCTTTAACTGTTTTTAAATTGTCTATGGCGCTATCTATATCCTTACATAAGACCGCTCTTCTATACGGAAATGATCGACGGCCAGTTTGCAATGTGTATGCTACATCTGCTAATTCAACATCTTTATTAGATTCCAGATATTCAACCATATTTACTGTAGCATTATTTAAAGCTTCTTTTGATCTAGCAGAAAGAACCATTATTTTTTTCTCTCTAGTAGAAGCAGAACTTTTAACTTTAGGGGCTTCTTCTAATACAATATGAACGTTAGTTCCACCATATCCGAAAGCACTTACACCAGCTCGAAGAAGATCATTATCATCACTTTGCCAATTTACCAAATCAGTATTGATATAAAATGGGCTATCTATAAAATCAATTTTCGAGTTAGGGCGCTTCACATTTAAAGTTGGCGGGAGTTGTTTATGTTTCATAGATAAAACTGTCTTTATAAGTCCGGTCACCCCTGCAGCTGTATCTAAATGACCTACATTACTCTTAACAGAACCAATTGCACAAAAAGATTTCTTGTCCACATCTTGAAACGCTCTCTTTAGAGCCTCTACTTCGATAGAATCCCCTAATGGCGTTGCCGTCCCATGCGTTTCTATATAACTAATTGTAGAAGGATCAACTTCAGCAAAACTATGAGCTGCTTGAATTACTTCAGCCTGTCCCTCAACACTCGGAGCAGTATAGCCTACTTTTCGACCACCATCATTATTTGCTGCTGATCCCTTAATTACACCATAGATTGTATCCCCATCAGCAATCGCATCTTCTAATCTCTTTAGTATTACCATACCTACACCATCACTAAAAACTGCACCCTGGGCTTCTGCATCAAAAGTACGTACTTTGCCATCCGGTGAACTTGTCATTCCTTCATGGTATTTATAACCATTCTTTTTAGGATACGTTATAGATACTCCACCTGCAGCTGCAATAGAGCATTCTCCAGTTAACAATGATCTACATGCAAGATGAATGCTCAAAAGAGATGTAGAGCATGCTGTATATAATGTAAAACTCGGTCCCTTAAGTCCCAGCTTATAGGATGTAAGCGTTGAAATTGCATCTTTATAGGAAAGAGTACCTGCCTCTGAAAACTCAACCACACTATCACTGTTTAATAATGGCGTGTGCTTCATCCAATTAAAATTAGTAGATGCTCCTACGTATAACCCTATTAATCCTTCATAATCAAATGGATTATAACCTGCCATCTCTAATGCTTCCCATGTTGTTTCCTGTAACATACGGATTTGGGGATCCATTATTTTCGCTTCTCTAGGTGTATAAGCAAAAAAGGATTCATCAAAATATTCTACTTCCTCCAAATACCCTTTTGCTTTCACAAAATTAGGATGTTGTAAAACATCTAAATTAACACCCTCTTTAATTAACTCATCTTCAGTAAATGTAGAAATTGAATCAACACCATTTTTTAGGTTATCCCAGAATTGGTTTATTTCATTTGCACCTGGAAATTTACCTGCCATTCCAATAATCGCTATTTCCAAACCAGTTTTACTATCATCTTGATGCTTCATTTTCACTTTCCTCCTATTTTGTTTAATTCGGATTTTCTATGCTTTACATACTCTTAGCTACAATACTTAGAGCTAATACTCCTATTTCATAAACTTAAGCAAAAGAAAAAACACATGAAATTACCCATAAAGTAGCTAAAGTGATTTACATACCTGACAGAAAACAAAAAATTTTAATTACGATTTCTATTCCTGGATTTCAATGATATTTTGAGCAATCATTTTTATTCTAAAAACCTAATACTTTGGTAATAATTCTGTTAATATTGCACTTTATGTAGTTAGTAACATATTCACAAGAAGTTTTCTTTAAGAAATTAATTTGTAGAGCAATAATTTTGTAGGGGTTTTATGTTATAAAATTAAGCATACTTTTTCCAATATCATATAGAAAAAAACAAAAAAGTGACATACAGTGAATATTGAGAAATAAAATTCAATTATTCCATATCTAACCAAAATAGAACGAATTTTCAATTTTAAATTAGATTTTCTTGCATTTATAATTGCATTCTCTATAAATCATCTATGGTGAGCTTTTAAACTTTAAACATAAATAAAATTATATGTGAAGTTTTTTAATTTAGATGAGGATCTATAAGTGAATCCATTCCAGAGGAATAACATATGCTACAAATTTAATATTCTTCATAAAGTTATATACATAAACTAAATTCCTTCAAACGTTTTAAGAAAATATTGAGTATGAACATCGTTAGTGGAACGCTTCCTACCGAAGGCAAACTTATTTCTAGGATTGCTGACTTACAATTATGCATTGTACGACTCCTAAGACAGACCAAATAAGTTCCATATGCTACAGTACTGTTTATCCTTCCGATATGTTTCGCTATGCACATATAATATTTTCATCTTATACCCATAACTATTGTCCTGCAGACGCTTTATATTATCTTCAAACCTACTATTTCACTAAACTGTAAAATTAAAACCACTAAATTTCCGAATAAACTGAAAACTCGTGAGAAATTGACAAGAAATCTCAATAAGATCTTTTCAATATATCTTAACTTCAATCTCATGGAATCAGGACTCAATAATGATGATATACAGGGGAGTATTCTATTAAGTAGAATTACAGAAACGATTCTGCTTATGCAGGATAAATTAAAAATTTTCCATTTGATCCTTTAACCTTTGTAAAAATCAGGTATTTAAATGTTATAAACAAAAAACGTAGGAATATTTAATTCCTACGTTTTTCATAAATAAATTTAATTTATTTATACAATTCCTCAAATTCGTCAATCTCAGCTTTACGCTTTAAAAATAGTTCCATATCTTTATTTTCTCTTTCTATTAACCCCAGAGCATGTGTATCATCCAAGGCTAGCTCTTTATATCCCCATATATAATCTATAGTTGTATCTTTAACCTGTTTGTGTTCTGCACAATACCATTCTAAAGGTTGTAACGCATCGGATATTTTAAATAATTCTGCTGGATACCATGATGGCATATTTTCACGTTCTCCTAAGATTAAATATGTTAACTCACCACTTTGTAATTTACATATTCCATAAACAATATACTCTTTTTCAATGGTTAAATTAAATGTTTCCTCTGTTATCTTAGATAGGGCATTGCCGGTATTATATAAACAAGTTACTTTCATAACATATTCCCCTTATTTATTTTTATCTTTAAACTTAAAATTCAACCGTTTCACCTGTCCCCACATCAAATGCTTGATAAAAACAAGCATAGCGTTTAAAAAGAAATTCATAATATTGCAGAGGTACAGAAACGAGTTGAGATATAAAGAATCAATATGAAAGAAAATCAAATTGATATAATATAAACCGCATGAATTAAATATTTCCACAGTTTTATGTTTATCTAAGGTCTGTTTAATTATTTTACAACAATATAGAAATTACTTAGCATTTTTTCTTTTGCAAATACTTATCTTTCAATTTTTATATCCTTACACCATATTTCTAATTCCATAGGAGGCATAATTATATTACAGGTATATAATTTCAAGCCCTCTTTTTCTACTTCACCGATTTCAATATCATGAAGAAAATAGGGTAACTGTTCATATGTAAATGTTTTTATTGGCTTTTCTTTTACATATCCCATACTATGTTTGTATTCTATTTTATAGCAACCACTGAATTGAAGAGTTACATCATCCCCATCTTTAAAAATCAAAATCACTTCATCGCCAATATAATTGCATTCTAATTTAGTAACCCACGCATCCCAGTAATTTAACTTATCAATTTTTTCTTGTATTCTTTGTACGTTCATATTTCCTCACCTCATTTTTTATATGGGATATGAGCATCTGGACTTTTAGCATCAACTATGTTTCCATTTAAATCTAAAGGATTTTTATTTTCATCGTATAAATGTACATGGTCATACTTTGTAACTTTATCCGGTGGATCTATCCTCATTCTTATTGTACCATTACCATCCCGAACATGAACAAACCCATTATTATCCGTGTATTTCCATCCGTCTGGAAGCTTTTCTAGAATTTCTTTTTTAGACATATTTGGGATATTGTGCGTGTTAATCTTACCAATAGTTTTTCCAGTAGACTTCGCAGCCTTCTCAAGATTTTTCGCTTTCTTTTCAATATCCTCAACAGTGCCAACTACCCTTCCGATAGTTTTTACAGTTTTTACAGTTCCACCAGTTAGTACTGATGCAACACCAATCGCGTAATCAGATGGTTTGTATTTGTCTTTTTCGCCCATTTCATGGCCTTGTACCAATTGAATAATTTCTTTTGGCACATTAATAATTGGCCAAGCATCCAATGTGACATTCATAAATTTAGTCGTATCTCGATCAGCTTGTTCAAGCTCTCTCATTTTTTCTGGAGTAACACCAAAATCACGGAAAGCATTTGTTAAATCAATACTGCCAATACTTCCAGCAGGTATATCAATTTTATGACTTGCTATTTTATTAGCGGAGTCCATAAATGTATTTGCAAGATCTATTCCCATATTGAAATCTGTGAAGAATCCTGGGACCTTGGCATCCAATGCTTGTAAATCTTTCGCAATGATTGGAGCGTTTTTTCTTGTTACTTGTACAAGTTCCTCCATAGCAGGTTTCGCTATATCTACAGAATGTTTTAGACGAATGGAACTATCTACAACCGGTCCTAAATCTTTAACGACACCTGAAAGCCCTTCTGCTAACTTACGATGATTTTCCTCAATTTGAAGAATATTTTTATTAATCTCATTTTGGGTTTCAAGTGCTTTACCCGCAACCACATCTAATGTTTGATAATACCAAGCATAGCTTTGATATAGGGATGTATAATATTGCAGGATAGATACATATACATCAGCACTAAATCCCATCCACTCTTTTCCATACGCTAGAGCATCTTCTTTCGTATTTCCAAGCAGTTTAAATAGCTCTTTTCTTTGAGTGACCGTTAAATTTTTAATGTCACCTTTCATTGCATTCACTAATTCTTGCAATTTATCATGTGATTCTTTAATCACTTTCATTTTATACTGTACATCTTGCTTTGCGTTGTTTACGTTCCTTGAAATACTTTCCCAGTTCTCTGCAGCATCTAACAACCCTTGTTCTGATTCTTCTAAAATTTTAATCGTGTTATTTATGAATGGTTCGTCACTTTTTAAATAATCTAATACACCTTCAAATATCTTTACTTTTCCATCAAGCAAAGTAAGTGGACTTTTAGCCTCCTGATCAAAGATAATAGCATCATGAATACGTACATATCCTTTTTCTCCTTGATAATTAACCTCATACCAAGAACCGACTTTCCCAGTTACTTCTATCACTTCACCCTTATTTACACGTTTTGCACGTAATGCTTTTCTTAAATCTGGCTCAGGATATACTTTTTTAACAAGGGATTCTAATGTAACCCATCCTTTAACCATTTCTCCCTCTTGATTAAAGGAGAATTTCTTATCTTTATATGTAAAATTTCCTGTTTGTAATGCACCTGAAGGCTGTAGCAAATACCAATTAAACTCTTGCTTCATCCAACCATTTCTTGATTCATGAGAAGCATCAAAATAATACGGTTTCCCATCAACATGTGTAAATCCAGATTGTACAGGACCTAACGGGCCAAAGTAATAAGTTTTTCCGTCAATATGCTGGATTCCAGTTTGCACCACGCCATCGGTTCCCAAATAATAATCGTATCCATTTGTATGTACCCATCCGGTTTGCATAAAACCATCGGTACCAAAATAATAACGTTTTCCATCAATTGATTGGAAACCTGTTATTCTTTGCCCATCTTTTTTATAATACGTCCATTTTCCTTCTTCTTGTACCCAGCCTTGTTTATTGTCTAAATAGAGTGCTTCTTTTAATTGATCAATCCATTGTAATCCATTCGCAAGAAGAGCTAAATCACTATCTAGTTGTTTATCAAATTTCTTTTGAATATTGGGTGGAAAGTATTTTTCAGGATCTTTATGATACTCCGTTATCATAAAATGAGACAAATTCGTTGCTTCCTTTGTTACATCCCATGAACGAACTGGTGATTCACCAATTACAACAGATTCAAATATCCGAACATAACCGACTTCTCCTTGATATTTAACCTGATACCATAACCCCTGCTTTGAAATGACCTCTAAGACATCCCCATCCTTTACAGGTTTAGATTTAAATAGAAATTTTGTTTCTGGCTTTGGATAGATTCTTTTAACAGCAGAACGAAGAGTAATCCATCCTTTTTCCATATCCCCGTACTTATTAATTTCAAATGGTTTTCCTTGATAGGTAAATGTTCCTGTTACATACTTCCCATCTTTTAAATAGCTCCATGAAGTTGCAGAAAAACTCCATCCAGTCTTTAATTTACCAGGCTCACTATAATATAAATCGTCTTTTCCTACCTGTTTTCTCCCTTGGAATAGCCTCCCATCTTTAAAAAAGGAATACTCTATTCCATCTAAAGTAATGTTATCTATTTGCTTACTTCCATCTTTTTGATAATAGTACCAATTCTCATTTTCCTTCACCCAGCCTACTTTATTTAAAACTTCGGCTGCCGCTGTAAATGTTGGTGCATAGGTAGAGAATAATAAAAATAATGATACTATAAGTCCTATGACTTTCTTCATACTCGCATCTCCTTATCAATTCATTAAAAACTTTTTAATTATATATTAGATTTTAAAGTTATTAAAAATATTCAATATAAATATGCATAATTGCATATTTATATTCTCGATAGTACGATCCCAATCATATTGGGAAGGAATCTTTTCCGTACCCCTAAGTTATCTTTACCCCCAAAAAGAACCTGTTTTCCATGGAAAACAGGTTCTTTTTCATTATTACTTCTTCGCTATACAATCTTTTATTTTTTGTACTCAAATAATTAAGATTTTTAAATAAAAAGTTTCGAAGTGAAACTCTTCTTCCCTTTTGTTCAAAATCGTTAGAGTATACTACAACAGTATTGGTTCTTTAATTAGTGGTAAATACTCTATACTCATAGCATAATTTAATAACAAATTGATATACTCTTGATTTGGCTCTACACAGTGTATATTCTTCAAATATCCTTGCGTGTATAAACAAGAAGGTATAGCTACTGATAGCTCTTCTACAGATTCTAATAAAGGCATTATGAGCTCTAAAGCTTTCTGTTCATCAGTAGTTAAATTCGTATTAAAAAACTTCTCTATATATTTTTCTTGTTTCATTAACAGGATATCGTATCCAAAAGCTTGTAAACTATTAATAAATTGTTCCCATTTTAGCTGAATTGGATTACAAATATGCATGGTTTTATTTACTGTATTGGCCTTATAAGATAATTCAGTAATAGCTAAACTCCCATAGTCTACAGGCGTTAAATCTACATACGTATTGACGTCAGGAGCTATGCTAGATAGGCATATCCCTTTTAATAATCTATAAAATGCGTTTTCATTAATATTGTATTGAAATTTACCTGTTTTAGAGTTACCCACTAAATTCCCCACACGGTATATTGTGGCACGAACTCCTTTTTCCATTGCTTCTCTGACCATTTTCTCGCCTTGAAACTTACTTTCTAGGTACAGATTATCTAAATTTTGCCCTCTATCAAAATTAGACTCAAAGAATTCAAATTCTTTTGGATCGCTTTCAGCCTGACCTACTACACTTAAAGTCGATATATAATGAAAACGTGCATTTGTGTTCTTAGCTAATTCCAATAAGTATTTCGTAGACTGAACATTTACCTTTTGAAAATGCTCACGTTCTCCATAGTGTCTAACTTCTCCACCACAATGTATGATTGACTCTACCCTATTCTTTACATGATCCAATTGCTTTGAATCTAGACCTAGATTCATCAAAGATAAATCTCCTTCAATTAATTCTACTCTCTCCTTCAACTTTTGGAGGATTTCTTTACCGAAATAAAACTCCATTCTTTCTTTTAATTTTGCACCAATTACTTGATTCTCATTTTTTCTTACTAAACAGTAAATAGTCGTAGATGGCAACTGTAATAACCGTTCTAAAATATGTGCTCCTAAATATCCTGTTGCCCCTGTAAGGAAAACTGCCTTTGGATAATTCACCATATCTAACTCACATTCTTCTAATTTAGTTGTTTCATAAACAGGAGTCGTTTTCGTTTCATTTTCCATACATGCTTCATTCATATTCTTCTCTTTCTTGAACGACATATCTTCCATCTCTTCAATATAAGAGGCTAATTTTTCTATTGTTCTATACTTAAAGAAATCTTGAATTTTCAAGTTAGGGTATAACGGTTTTAATTTGACTAATGCAGGCATAACTTTTAAAGAATGTCCACCCAAATTAAAGAAATCATCTTTTAACCCTATAAATTTTACGTTTAGAACTTCAGACCATACCTTTGCAATGTTTTTTTGTACTTTAGTTTGAGGTTTAAGTTTACACTCATCTTTTTGCTTATGATCAAACTCTATTTTTGGCAGTTTTTCAAAATCAATTTTACCGTTCGCCGTTATTGGTATTTCTAACACATGAGAGTAATATTTAGGGACCATATATTCTGGTAATACATTTGATAAATGTAAAGCTAACTTACTTTTCTCTATCCCTATACCGTCCACTGTTTTATAATAAGCTTGCAGTAACATTCCACCTTTCGTTTGTGTTACCACAGCCTGACTTATCCCCTCAAGTTGTAACATTGCATCTTCTATTTCTCCTAATTCAATTCTGTGCCCTCTAATTTTAACCTGCTTATCTTTTCTCCCCATAAATTCTATATTTCCATTTGGTAACCACCTTGCTAAATCACCTGTTCGATATAATCTTTTACTATTGTCTTCTGAAAATGGGTTTGAAATAAATGCCTGTTTTGTTTTTTCTTCCTGCTTCCAATACCCTTGGGCCAATCCTAAACTTTCAATATATAATTCACCCATAGCCCCTACCGGACAATGTTGCATATATGAATTCAATATATGAACCTTTGTATTAGAAATAGGAATACCAATTGGTATGCTTCCTAAAAGATTATTATCGCCTTCTAAAACTGGTATGAAATAATACATTGCTGAAACGGTTGCTTCAGTAGGGCCATACTCATTTACCAGCTGTACTTGGTTGTTAAAAGTATTTTGCCAACTTCTAATAGCATTTGTTGATGCAGCTTCCCCTCCCATTATTATAAATCTTAAAGAACGTATCTTTTCGCTATCCGGTTTCGTTAATGAAGTCGATAATTCATTGAAAAATACTGTTGGTAAGTCAGAAATAGTTGCTTGAGTTTCTTGAATGGCTTGAGCATATGCGACAGTTGAATAGCGCTGTTCATCACTTAATAAATATAGTTCCGCCCCATTTAACAAGGTAGAAAAAATTTCTGATACTGAAGAATCAAAACTATGGGAATAAAACTGTGTTACTTTATCATTTGGAGAGATCTGAAATACTTCATTTCTCCATTCAACTAAATTTAATACTCCTTTATGCGTTAATAATGTACCTTTTGGTTTTCCTGTTGAGCCTGAAGTATAAATTACATATGCCAAGTCATCTGGTTTATTTAAAATTTTCACTTCATCATTTATAGTCGTACGATATATATCCTCTATGATTGAAACCTTATAATCACTTACATTCAAATGACTTTTGAATTTGTTACTCGTTATAATTCTACATGCCTCACTGTCACGAACTATATAATTTATTCTATCCTCAGGGTATTTTACATCGATTGGTATATAGGCAGCACCGGCTTTTAATATTCCAAGCATAGAAACGATACTATTCATACTTCTATCTAAAAATATGGCTACCTTATCACCTCTTTTTATACCTTTTTCGAGTAAATGTTGAGCTATTTGATTAGAGCTCATATTTAATTGTCTATATGTTAAAGATTCCGTTGCAGTCGTTATAGCAATACGATTGGATTGTCTATCTACTTGCATATAGAATTGCTCCTGTATATTTTGAAAATAAGGATATGGTCTTTCTGTATGATTTACCTTTTTATATAAAGATTCTTCTTCCTGTGATAGGAATGAAAGATTTTCATATGCTACTGTTCGTTGATGAATAAATGCGTCCAGTATAGTAAGTAAATTTTGAGTAAACCTATTAATTGACTCTTCCTTGAAAAGATTAATATCATACTCAAATGAAATCCCTACATAATCCAATCCTTCTTCAACAGCTAAAGAAATGTCAAATTTACTAATATCTTGTTTATTAGGTAACAACTGAAGCTTATACGCATCATGTTGCTGCAGAATATCTTTCTGATAACTAAACATAGTAGAAAAAATCGGGTTATTCCCAAAGCTTCTATCAGGATTTATTTGCTCAATTACTTTATCAAATGGATACGATTGGTTTTGGAATGAATTCAAACATTTCTCTCTCACTACTTGTAATAGCTGTGTTAAATTTTTCACATCATTTAATTGTGTTCTAATTGCTAGGGTATTTACAAAGAATCCTTGTATTTGTTCAAATTCTTGATGATTTCTTCCAACAACCGGTGTACCTACAATAATATCTTTTTGATCCGTTAGATAATGTAACAATTGAATATACGCTGCTAAAAATAGCATATACATAGAAACATTCTCTTGCTCACATACTTGTTTCAAAGACTCTTTCATTTCATTATCTAACTTCATTTCAAATACTGTACCTTTATTTGTACTTTGACGATTCCTACTAAAATCTAAAGGAAGATTTAATATAGGAAGAGGTGCTGCAAGTTCGGCCATCCAATAAGATTTTTCTGTATCCCATCGACCTAAATTTAACTGCGCCTGTTCCCACTCTGCATAATCTACATATCGATTAGATATAGTTGGCAACTCAGGATTTCTACGTTTAGCAAAGGCACTATATACCTTTATTAATTCATCTAATAAATTCCTTACACTCCATTCATCTGTAATAATGTGATGTAAATTAATATATAAATAAGACTTTTTCTTATTCAGATTAAAAATTCTAATCCTAAAAAGAGGGCCATTTTCTAAATCAAATGGTGTATGATCCGTTTGATTTATTGTTGTACGTATATATTCTTGTTGTTCTTTTTTAGACGTGTGTTCAATCTCATCGTGAATCAGGTCAATCGCTATTGAGTTTAAGATGACCTGTCTAGGCTCCCCATTTCTTTCAATAAAGACTGTTCGTAGCATCTCGTGTCGTTCAACTAAAAATCTTATGGTGTCTTGTAAGATATCTTTTTTCAAACTCGGCTCAATATATATGTGTAGTGGTGTATCATATACTCTATTAATGGCGTTATACTTATTTAAAAACCAGATTCTTTTTTGAGCACTTGATAACTGATAACTTTCCTTATCTGCGACTTTTAATACTTGCATCTCCTGTTCTTCCCTATCATGATTTACTGCCATTAATTTATCGATGTAAGCAGATAGACTAGCAATCGTTGTATGCTCAAAAATATCTCTAATTTCAATTTTTAGATAAAACTCTTTTTGAATTTGATTTAACACTTGCACAGCAATTAATGAATGTCCCCCAAGTTTAAAAAAGTCATCATCTCTGCCGATTCTATATTTCCCTAAATTTAAAATCTCTGCCCATGTTTTTGCCAATCTTTTTTCTGTTTCACTTATCGGTGGAACATATTGCTTCTGCATGTTTTCAAGTAAAGATGGGATTTGTAATTCTAATTTTTTTCTATCTAGTTTCCCGCTTGGCGATACAGGAAAACTTTCAAGGTGAAATATATAATTTGGCATCATAAAATCTGGTAAACTTTCACTTAAGAATGTTTTTAATGCCTCTTGTTTTAGTTCTGTATTGTCTTTAGATAAATAAAAACTAACGATTTTGTCGTTTTGATAAGTGAATACTACAGCATCTCTCACTTCTGGATGTTTAAATAATGTTCCTTCAATTTCATCCAGCTCAATTCGATACCCACGTATTTTTACTTGATTATCTTTCCTTCCGATAAATACTAAATTTCCATTCGGTAAAAGACGTACTAAATCTCCAGTACGATACATCTCTTTATCGTAATTATAGGATTTTCCGAAAGAAATAAACGCCTCTTTTGTTTTTTCATTTTGATTTAAATATCCGTTGGCAACTCCATCACCGCCAATAAATAACTCACCTACTACACCTGACGGACATAATGTATTGAACGGACTAACCACGAAAACTTCACTATTAGCAATTGGTTTACCGATTGGGATATTAGAAATTTCTTTTTGTATCTCACGATTTACTTCATACATGGTTGCACATACAGTAGTTTCAGTAGGACCATATGCATTAAGAACTGGAATCTTTAACCCTAATTTACTTTGCCATTTACGAACTGATTCAGCAGGTAAAGTTTCCCCTCCTACAAATACACGTTTTACAGAATTTAATTTAAGTAACATTTCTTTTGGCATATCAGCTATTAATTTAAAAAACGCAGTTGGTAAAACCACATTTGTAATACCATTCTTTTGAATTACATTTATAAATTCCTCTGCTGAACGTTTTTCGATTTCAGAAATTAAATGCATTCTTCCTCCACATAGCAAAATCGGAAATATTTCCATAATGGAGGCGTCAAAAATGATCGTTGCAAATTGTAAAAACACATCTTCTTTTCCTAAATGAAATGTATTGATTACTGAATATGATAAATTAACTACACCTTTATGTGGTACAACGACTCCTTTTGGCAAACCTGTTGAACCTGACGTGTAGATAATATAAGCTGCATCTTCTATGGTATGTGTAGACGCAATTTTTTCTATAGAATTAGCGTAATGAAAATCTTCTAGATAAATTGTATGGATCGCAAACCTTTCAACCAATCCCCTGTATTCTTTCTTCGTAATAATCATTTGACTTTCGCTATCTTTTAAGATGTATTCTATTCTTTTTTCAGGAAACTTTGGATCAATTGGTACATAAACTCCGCCTGATTTTAGGATTCCTAAAACCCATACAATGGTATCAATCTCTCTTTCCATAGTAATACTTACACGTTGTCCCTTTTTTATATCATTTTCACATAAATAATTCGCAATTTGATTTGACCTTTGCTGTAATTCATAATAGGTAATGGATTTATCCCCCATTGAAATCGCTATTTGATTTGGCGATTTTAATGCTTGTAGATCGATTAATTGATCTAGTGTTTTTGAATGAGGATATGTAAGAGCATTTGAGTTCATTTCTTTGTATAGACGATGATCTTTCTCTAAAAGTAAATCCAATGAATGGATAGGTTCGTTCACATTCTTCATTAGTTTTTGTAACAAATATATATATCTTTCAACTAAATCACTAATACTCTCTGGTTTATATAATGCTGAGTTATAGTCAATCTCAATTTTATTCTCTGTTTCCCCTTCATATCGCATTATTCTCCAAGTCATGTTAAAAGGATTTACTCTTTTACAATCTGTTAAAACTGTTGACTCAATATCAGGAATTTTTAACTCCGGTATCTTCATCGTATTAAATGCTGTGGAATATACCATATTATGATTTGTATTTGTATTTAGATTTAAATCCTTTACTATATGTGAATAAGGATTATGTTTATACGTAATAGCTAGATGAATAGATTTATTCACTTTATTAAGTATTCCCTTAAATGTCTCTCCCTTTTCTATTGTTATACGTATAGGTACTGTATTAACAAAATAACCAAAAGTATTTCGTTCTTCTGTATGTGGTCTAGTATTAATTGGAATACCAACAGTTATCTCTTCAGCATTTGTCATTTGATGAAGCAAGGTACAATAAGTACTTAACATTACTCGATAAATACTTATATTATTTTTTTTAGCAAAACATTGTATTTGATAAAATAAATCCGAATTAATATTCTTACTTATATTTTTATCTGTATATCTTTTTTCATTCATTTTATTAAAATCAATAGGAAACTCTGTAGGAGTTAATTCACCTTGTAAATAATCTTTCCAATACGATGATCCATCTTTATATATTGCACTATCAATAAAACCCTCCTCATACTCTACGAGGTTCTTATAAGGAGATTCAAATTCTACATTCGTCTTCCCTTGAAGTAATTCACCATACGTATTGGATAATTGTCGGATGAAAACTCCTAAACTCCATCCATCGTAAATAATGTGATGAAACATTAAATGTAAAATAAATGTATCTTCACTGAATTTAATGATGTGGAATTTAAACAAAGGCCCCTCCTCTAAACTAAATTTCTCATTCACTATAGATTCTAAGAAATTTTTAAAAATAGATTTTTGTTCTGTGTTTTTAAAAGCAGTTAAGTCCTTAATTGGTATATCAAATTCTACATTCTTTTGAATTAATTGCTTTATTTTTTCATCCTTCTTCTTAAATATTGTACGTAGCGCCGGATGTGATTGCACTATCATAGTAAGCGTTTTCTTTAAAACCTCTATTTGAAGATTTCCTTTTAACTTTATTATAATCGGTTCATTGTTCATTCCTTTTTCTATTTCCATTTGATGAGCTATCCATAATGCTTCTTGACCTACTGTTGCATCCAATTCTTCTACAATTTCATATTTCTTTTGTATTTCTTTCATATGAATTTCTCCTTTTTTAAATATTTAAAAACGGATAATATTTACAGTTACAACTATATGTACATATTCTGCAATTTGTAAATCTATATTTTCCGACTAAATTCAACATTTATTTCGCTTATTGCATAGTTATTAAAATAATGAATAAAACTCATATTTATACTGTAACCGTTCATACTTTTATTCAATTTAAGCATAAAAAACCATTTCACTAATAATTCTAATTTCTTTTTATACAGTAATCTTACATATTTTATTAAAGGAAATAACCTAATTTATACCCCGAAAATAAATTCAAGAATATTCCAACTGGTCGCTATATATATTTCTAATAACATAAACTGTAAAGGAGGAGTCCGTACATAATGGAATATAGATTATTAGGTAACACGGGATTAATAGTTTCAGAGATAGGATTCGGTTCTTGGGCAATTGGTGGAGATGAATGGGGTGCAGTAAAAGATAATGAATCCATTGATGCAATTGAAAAAGCAATTGACCTAGGGGTCAATTTTATTGACACTGCTGATGTTTATGGATTAGGTCATAGTGAAACGCTAGTTGCAAAAGCAATAAATAATCGCAGACAGGATATCATTCTTTCTACAAAAGGTGGATTAATTGGTCATCATTATGACCCAAATCAACCAGCCGTTTATGGAGATCCTCAAAAGATCATTGATGCGTTTGAGGCTAGTTTACTGCGGCTTAAAACGGATTATATAGATGTGTACTTTTGTCATATTTGGTGGGATAAACCTGAAGAAACAGAAGCCTTTCTACAAGCTTTCCAAACCTTAAAAAAATCTGGCAAAGTAAGAGCTGTTGGTGTTTCTACTAATGATTTAGATTATATAAAACATTTTAATCGGGATAATGATTTAGATGTCGTACAATTCGATTATAGTATTTTGAATAAAGAACCCGAAAAAGACATCCTTCCTTATATTGAAAAACATAATTTAGGTGCTGTGATAAGAGGTCCACTTAAGATGGGAATTTTAACTGGGAAATTTAATCATGAAACTCAATTTCCAGACGATGATTTAAGAAAAGATTGGCCAAAAGAAAAGTGGTTTAAAGATAGCTTAAACACAGTAGAGAAATTACGTTCACTTGAACGTTCAAATCGAAGTTTAGCGCAAGTTGCTTTACGTTATGTTTTAAGTCACCCAGCAGTTTCAGTTGCTATTCCTGGTGCAAAAAATTCTACTCAGGTTGAAGAAAACTCTTCCCACTTAACTCGTCCATTATTATTAGATAATGAAATTGAATTCATTAAAAAGCTTTGATCAGCTCGTTATTCTCCCATAAAAATCAAACTGATGTAGCTACCAAATCCATACCATTACTTCTTCTCCACTAAAACATATCTTTAACACTTCCACCTTATTTTTTCCCTTTTCTCAGCAATATCTACAGTTTATAAGGTAGTTGAACCCTTTTATTCAACTACCTTATAATACGTTCTACATTATATTAAAATATCTACTACACTAGTTGAATACATGCTAAGGCAACATGCTAACCGAATAAACAATTAATTCAGAAATATTTTTAGAAACTTCATTATCTCACAATTACTTTTTTAAAAATAAATCAAAAAATTTTTCTTTACTTTAAATTCCATAATTCATATAATCTTCTATGGAATTACATTTTTTTCTAAATAGCTCCTCATTTCTAAGTATTCAAAAGGGCAATTACAAATTATTATACCCTTATGTTTAACCAAGTAAAATAAAAATCCAGTTTTTCACAAGGAGAAGTGACTGCATGCAAGATATTTTAAAACTATTTCCGAGCGTTGACGGAAATGAAGAAAAACAACAACTTTTATTAGAATCTATGCAGAAAATAATTAAAAATCTTGACCAATTAAAAAATGATGAGCGAGCTACTTTAGGTAAATGTGAGGAAAAATCAGAAGGATACTACAATGGCTTAATTCACCAAAGTCATATTCCACTAGCTGGAATCACTATGTCTGAGGTTATAGAAGAGCTAAACCAATTTACGAATGGACATCCGTATCCAAATAAATATTACTTGTCTAACGCTGTACCACTACCAAGTATACCTTCACTATTAGGGGTAATGACAATGGCACTTTTAAATGGTAATGGTGTTTGGGATGTATATGGTCCAGGGGCAGCAGAAGCAGAAGTAAAAGTGGTATCCATGCTTTCAAAACTGATAGGTTATAATCCACATAATAGCGGTGGATATACCACATGGGGTGGACAAGGTTGTGTATTTTCGAGCTTACGCTTAGCAATTTCTAAACAATTTCCATCGGCAAAAGAACATGGTGCTCCACAAAATGTATATTGCTTTGCTTCTGAGAATGCACACTATAGTTTATTAAAGTCAGCTGAAGCAACTGGCATTGGATCAAATCACTTAATTAAAGTGAAAACTGATCCTTATTCAAATTCTATGGATATAGATGATTTAGAGGCAAAAATGATACAAGTTATTAATAATGGTGGTATCCCTCTTTATATTCTAGCTACTATGGGTTCAACAGATACTTTTACCATTGATGATATAAAAAAAATAAAAGAGAGCGCTGAAGCAATACAAAAAAAATATAAATTAAAACCTATTTATATCCATGCGGATTCTGCAATGGGTGGATTCTATAGTTTCTTTAATAATTATAATTTCGAAGAAAATCCACTTTCATTTGAACCTAACTTAAAAAATGCTTTACTATACGTACAAGATAAAATGCAATACATGGCACTTGCTGATAGTGTATGTTTTGATTTTCATAAATTAGGACAAACACCGTATGCTTCAAGTATTTTAATCGTAAAAAAACATACTGATTTACAACTGATGGACATTGAACAAGATGACACACCTTATCTTGGTAATAGGTCATATGGAAGTTATCATACAGGCTATACCTTAGAATGTTCACGATCTGGTAGTGCTATTCCAATGTATATCAATCTATTAGCCTTTGGAATTGAAGGATATCAAAAAATATTAGCAAATTATATTCGTGTAAATCTATTATTTAGAGAGAAGTTGCGCAAGGCCCTACCCCAAGTCGCAATCACAAATGATTTTACATATGGACCAATTACAACTTTTCGGTTCTATATGAATGGAGATGGCCAAGAAAATTGGGAAAAAGAACGAATAGGCCTTGCAACAAAGGAAGAAATTGAGGATACAAATCGATTAAATATAGAACTATTTAATTATCTAGGAAAAAATCGTGATCAAATATTTTTAGGCGATACAACTCGTTCATGTGTAGTAGACGCAATAAACAGTTGTGATAGAAATCCGATTTCTACATTAAAATTCTTTTCTATCTCTCCATATACAACTGTTGAATGTATAGATGAGATCGTAGCATTTCTTTATGAACATATTTCGATTGCTACTAAACAGATTCATTCATATGTTTCATAACCATTTTTGTTAGCGCTTTAATAGTTAAACTTAACTAAATGAAATAAAATTTTTAATCCTTTTAATTACTATTAACTATATCAGGAAAGAGGAAAAACATATGAATATAGAGCTACTTGATACACACCACGTGAAAGATGCAGCACATTTACTTGCACATTCTTTTGTGAATAATGAACCTCTTGTAAGCAGTTTACAAATTCCTTTTGCTCCTTTTCACAAAATGTGCGAAGAAATGATGAAACAAGCTGCATCTCAAGCTATGTCATTTGTAGCAATAGAAAATTTTCAAATTGTTGGAGTTCTTTTAACAAAAAAATTAACCCAGCCACTAATAGATACAGAGAAAGCGATTGAACTATGCCCGCAAATGGAACCTATTTTTCAACTTTTAGATACATTAGAGACAGAATCTATTGAGTTTTCTCATTTAGATAAAGAAAAATTGGTCTATCTAGATATGGGCGCTTGTCATCCAGATTGGATGGGAAGTGGTATAGTCACTACCCTTCTTTCACATGCCATTCAAGAAATAAGTAAAAGAGATTATGATTTTATTGCTGCTTGTACAAATAAAATTTCTCAAAAAATCCTTAAAAAACTGTATACGACCTTTGAAATGAATGAAATAGTGTATAGTAAATTTCTTTATAAGGAAGCATACCCATTTGCTAACACAACAGCTTCCTTAGCAGCTCAATTACTATATATACCTCAATCCCAATTCGTCATCAAGGCCATATAAATTTGTGAAGAAGACTAGCTGTACTTTTGTGCAGCTACTTTTTTATATAGAGTAAATTAGTAATAGATATTCTTACATAAGTGCTACCTTTCACACTTTAAGTTCTTCGAATTCAATAGTCACTTTCTCAGCATGCCTTATTTCTCTGCTTAGCCTACCTAAATATCCCCTTCTATTTATTTCAACATGTTTCTTCATGCTTTAATGTCATATGCTCCATTATTTCATCTATACAAGTAACTTAGACACTTCTCCCTATTTAATAACTAATCTTTTACTTTTTAAGTAACGATTGATACACACCTTCCCACTCTTAAATACTTTAAAATTTCCACCTAATAACCCCTTAACACTCCCTGTAATTCTTACAATTCTCTTTCATTTTATTTATCTATTCATTCATCCCCCATATCCTTTATCTACCTAATCTTCCCCAAAGAATCCAATGTAAAATTCATGATAAAAGAAAACAACCGTATCATATGTAGATTATTTAAGGAAAAGGAGTGAGAATTACTGGATTCCCCTTTCTTTTGATCTTTTTTAGAAGCTCTTTAAAGTCTAATTCTATTACATTCCTGCTTGGTAACATGTCTACTAAACATTAACAATTTGTATAGCTACATAAAGACTCTACTAATTCATTAAAGGAATCTCCTTCCCCCTATCGAATTATTGTAGAGGAAAGGAGAGGAATACATGGAAATTCTAGGATTAGATCCTCGCGCATTAGCGACCTTAGGTGCAATTGAATACACCAATCGTCGCAATAAATTAATCGAAGACTCAGAGAATAACATATACGAATGTAAAGAAATAAAAGAAATACTTCAATCACTCCCTAAAGAGAAGCAGATTGAGGTTCTTGAGAATCAAGCTCACTTTGAAGCTGTGGCAAAGATGATTGAACAAAACAATTTAATTCTTTTAGAACAGATGAAAGCTCTACAGCTAATTCAGAAATAACAAACTTATGATTGATTAATTCTACATATGCTTCCATAAATAATGTATCTTTATTTATACCATCAGCCTCTGTTTTTACAGGGGCTTTTGTTATGCGTTGATTCATATTTTGAATTTGAATGGTTTCTTTCACATGTATGAATAGATCCTCTAACAAACCTGGTGTAGACTCTAATTCCTGTTTTTCAATTTCTTCTGTAACAGCACTTATAAATTCCCATAGTACCTTTGCACCTAGTAGTTCCGCTAATCGTTTTTCACGCATTTCAAATGTTTTCATGTTCATACAAATACACTCCTATTATTTATATATAATGATAAAAATATTGTTTTTATGTAAAATTCCCCAAAACACTTTCCAAACTTACACTTCTAAAAAATAACTACATAATCTTAATAATCTAACATTATTCAACACACTTCGTGTTGTTCTGAATCAAAAAAAATTGTTTGGACTGTAACACCATAAAAATTCGCTAATTTTATTTTTATATTATCCCGTGGAATTCTCTGACCATTTTCATACATTTGCAATGTACTAACACTGATTCCCACAGCCCTTGCCACTTCTTCTCTAGATTTTTCATTTCTTAAATTAATTAGATTTTTGGCCACTCTTTCATAATTCATTTCTTCTCCCCCTAAAACCACATTTCGTGTTGTTATTTAAAATATAAACTGCACACTTTGTGTTGTCAATAGATTCTAATTATCAACTTTTAAAAATTTTAATTATTTAACACATATTGTGTTAATATATTATCAGGTGATAGAATGAAAACGTTTGGAAATATAATTCGTGATTTAAGAAAACAAAGAGGAATTACGCAAAAAGAACTTGCTCACTCGCTTCAGCTAAGTGAAAGTACAATTGGTATGTACGAACGGAATGAACGTCAACCTGATTACAATACCTTGATACGTATAGCAGATTACTTTGATGTATCTACTGATTTTCTTCTAGGGCGAGATTTTAATGTTACAGAGGACAGAAACAAAACAGAATTAGATCAATGGCTAAAAGATATAAAGTTTGCACCATCCCAAAAGCGTGAAGAATTAAAACGTTTTTGGAAATTCTTAATGCAAGAAGAAGAGTAATCAAATAAACCTCCACCCTGACAGGGTGGAGGTTTATTTGATTACTCTCATACTTTATAACACCAATGGTCACAGAATTGGTCAAATCACCTACAAAATTCATTCAATTTTGTTGATTGTATCTCTTGCATCGTTCGCAGCACACGCCAGGAAATATTTAATGTAATTTTGATGTTACTATAACTTTTAATATATTAGAAATAATTCTCAGATTCACTTCCTTAGCTAGTAGTAGCGTTGCATGGGTATGACGTAAATCATGAAAGCAAACCCTAGGAATCCCCGCTTTATGAATATCTAAAACTATTTCTACTTCGAAAAAGCGTTAATAAAGTGGGATTTTCAATGCATTTATAAAAAAGAAATCCTCCTTTGAAACTTTAGTTTTTATAATCTAACCCCTTTTTCTTATTCTCTCCATAAGTGTCGCCTGAGAGTAGCGGTTCTTCTTCTCTATTATGTATCTTGGGGTTTAAATATCAGATTATATAACTTTGGCCTGTTTTATTTTTTCATCTGTTCTTTCCTATTTAAAATATCCTTTTTAAAAAACAACCTATCTCGAACCATCTCTTTAATCGGCACTAACGTCCCCGACTTCACCAACTTATTTAAATTCTGCCTTGAGCATTCTAAAATCTTCAATGCCTCTGAAGTATTCACTATTTCATCATTTACGAATTTTATTAGTTCTTCCTTAGATTCAAAGTTATACATTTTTCTTCTCCTTTATATACAAAATAACCATGTTGATTATCATTAGAATTATCGCTAGTATGGTACCAACGATACAGATATAACCCCAAGTGTTTAAATTATTATAATCAAGAATTGATACAATAAACACTAAAACAATGACTACAGGTAGATTCGTCCAGATAAATTTTTTCATAATAATATGGAATGTGATATAATCTTAAATGCAGGAGAGGTTTCCCTCCCCTGTGTGCTTATTCTGAGTCGTTTCCTTGGTCGGGGCGACTCTTTTGTTTTTCCTCTTTTACCTTGTAGTATGTATCTACGATGTTTTTAACACCTGCGGTTACTTGAGAGAAAACCGTTGCTGTTGTAGCTATACACCTAAGATTATTATCCAATCCACTTTGTTCACCTCTTATTCTTTATACTCTTATAACACACTATAAGTTGACTTGAGTCAACAATATTCAAGAATATTTTTCCTGTAAATCTAATTTTATCCTATGAAATCGACATATATCTGTTATACTTAATATCGCAATATATTTTAGGAGGAACTAATTTGAAAAAGTATCTATTATTACTTGTCTCTGTATTTTTCTCCCTAGCACTTGTGGCTTGTGGCTCAGAAGAAAAAACAGAAGAAAAGAGTGCGCCTACTGCCTCAGACCAAAAAGGTATTAAAGAAAGCAATTCGAAAACTAACGAAAAAACATTGCTAACTAAAGTTGGAGAAAAGCAAAAATACAATGCTCAGGGCGGAGTTATTGAGCTTATGAAAATTAAAGAAATTAATCAAACTATTGATGTAGCTCCAATTAAAATGACTGTTCAAAACATCAAGCTATTTGAACTATCTGACCTTTCAGAACAAACGTTAAATGCGGCTAAAGAAGTCTATCAAGCTACACCTACTAACGATGGAAAACTACATTATATTCAAGTTATTTATACTGTGGAAAATACCTCAGATGAGAATATTAGCTTCTCTAATTTTGATAAGGTAGTACTAAGTAATGGCGAACAATTAGAAGCAAATCGTAATTTCATTACAGAAAAAAGCACTTCCTTTGATTACTTTGGGAAAGTTAAACAAGAACGTGTCCTAGGTTTGTTCTTTAATGGAGATCCAAAAGATATTACTAATGTCAAATTCATTACAAGTTCAACATACCAGCAAAAGTCGTATGATACGATTACTGATGGTCAACAAGTTCAATTTGATTTATAAAATAGCAAAGCCCTCTCATTCGAGAAGGGCATTTTTATTTTATGGTACCTCTACATATGTTCAATTAGCTGTAATATAGAAGACACTAATTTTTGAGTTTTTCACTTTATATTGCGGTGAATCATTCACCGCTACCTTATCAATAAAAGATGAAATATTTATATATCTTATTTACGTAATTTATGTTACGGTTTCATATGTTAATTAATTACAATTCTTTCAAAAAGGAGTATACATAATGAAAGCAAAGAAACTAATAACGTTAGCTTTACCTGTTATGTTAATGGCAGGCTGTACTACTGAAACATACGGACTAACGCAATCAGAGTATAAACTGGTAGATAAACATTTTAAAGCTGATAAATTAATAGAAGATATGAATAGAATGCACTATAGCGATGAACAAATTGAGCAACAACTAAGAGGTGCATTAGCAACAATCAAGTCTGAACAAGAAGAAGCGAAAAAGAAGTCTAAGCCGAAAGAAGAAATCCAATTAGACTCCTATAGTAAAGAAGAGAAATCCGATACAAGCAAATCTAAGAAGGATATAGATAATGTTGAGGGGTATCCTACAGATACGGTAGGTAAGAAAGACGTAAGTACAAAGAAACTATCAGAAAAAGAATATGTCACTCGCTTATTTGAGTTACGTCTGGACTTACAACAAGAATTAGATCGACTAGATAAAGAAATTAAAACAATGTTTGATGATGGTGGAGAACTTACAAAACCTACTATAGATGCGATTACAGATACAAGACTGGTACTAAATGAGTTAGAAGCTGTAAACCCACCTAAGAAACATGAAGAATTCCATGAGTATGTTATAAAATCGGGTATAAAAGATAGTAGAGAAGGCTTAAACCGAGTAGAAGAAGATGTTAGAAAGTTTATGGTTGGTGGTATTAGTACTGCAAGACTAAAAGAAGTTTTAGCAAAAGGTATGCGTGATATAGACTCTGGACCTGAAATGTGGGAAACATCATTCGAAGATTTTGAAAAAGAATTCCCTGGAGTACAACAGAAAGTAATGGATAAGAAACAGAAAGAAATAAAAGACGCTAATGAAGGAACTGTTAATATCTCCGCAAACGGTAAAGAGTTAGTCGCTGATTGGGGTACATATAGAAATGGTGAATTTAATTTAGGTTTTGACTTAAAGAAAGATGGTACATTCTTAATGTATGAGAGTGAAGACAAAGAAGAGCGTAAACAAACTCATATGTTGGGTGAATGGAAGTACGATGGGATTAAGAAAATAATGACTTTCACGTATAAGAAGTTTATAGAGCATGGTTCAGAGAAAGAAGGTATAGACTTACCACCATATGCGGAATTCAAGATAAAATCCTTTAACGGTGATACATTTGAAATGATGGAATTAGAAAGTGAAGTAGTTATGAAAGCAAGGAAACGCTAAGAAAACAAGTAAGCAGGATAAACAATAGAGTATAGAGGGAATCTATTAAATAAGATTTAAAGGGGTAGGAGAAATGAAGAACAAGAAACTAATATGTTTAGCACTTCCAATTATGTTATCAGGGATAGGTTGTTCAAATAATGACATAGAAAAAGAAAAGAAAACTGAAACAAGATCTGATAAGGATGTTATAAAATCGTTAAATAATGAAGTAGATAAACTACGTAAAGAGAAGGACGAGTTAGAGAAGAAGTTACAAGATGAAAAAGCTAGTAAAGAAAAAGGAAGTAAAGAGAAAGACGAGCTAGAGAAGAAAATACAAGATGAAGAAGCTAGTAAAGAAAAAAACGTAATTAAAAAGGACGACAAAGTAGAAGACCTTAAGAGATTCAGTAATCTAAAAGAGTATCAAGAGGCAGTGTATAAACTTGCTAATAAGTTTGAAGCTGAATTACGCGCAACGAAACCAATAATTGAAAAAGATAAAACACTATTGACAAATAAAGACGAATTAAAAGCGCAGTATGATAGAGTACAAGTACAGGCTGACAAGATAAAATCCCTTCACCCACCTCAGGAGTACACAGATTTACAAATCGGACTGATAGATTCCTTAATAGTATATCAAAAGGCAGTAGACGGCATGTTTTCAGGTTTAGACGAAAGGGATAAAGAAAAGGTTAAAGGGTATGAACAATCTGTAATGGATGGTTTGACATACTTTAACGATTCATTAAACGCAATAAACGAAATAAAGGAATAAGATATGTCCTTTATTTTAGGAGGTTCATCTTCATGAAGTTTGTACGCTCTATATTTAACGCATTTCGTTTACTGAGTAAAATCATAAATCCAATACTTAAGGCATTATCTAAAAGTAAATACTAAACATCCTAATAAAAAAAGCCGACTCCTTTAATTGGAATCGGCTCTATTTATTCAAAAGGACGAAATTTTTCTCTTAATGACGCTAACTCTTCCGCTATCTTTTCTACATCAGGACGAAAATAAACTGCAATTATTGCTTAATCAAATCCTGCATAACCTATCCCCTCCTTATAAACAAAAAAGAACACCGTATATAGACTGTACTTCTCTACATAACAGTGTTCTTTTATTACTTTCATATTTAATTTCTACGCTTCTCTCACTACACAAGTGAATTCCACTTATACAGTCAGAGAAACGGAAAACCGTTCCTCATAGACACAAATCGGTAAGTGTAGCTGATGCTTCTAATTAGTTTGGTAAAGTTCAAGAGAGAAATAAAGTGTTGAGGTGCCCCACGCCTCTTTGAACCGAGGAAAGTATGATTAGCAATTGGACATTCGGAAGGAACATCCTCGGCTCAAAGAGAGGTGTAACCCTCTCCCCCGTTGGTCGGACCCTTACTTACGTTTATTCGTGAGTAAACTATAATTAATTGCCCTAACCCGAGAAATTTAGATAAATCAAGAAACAACATACAGTACCATTTCCGTGGCAGTTCTTATGACACTTTTATAATAAAAGGAAATTCATCATATTTTTATCTATTTTTTTCAAAAGGAAAATTATCTATTACTTTAATACTCTTCCTCGGAATACACCCTCAGCTGTTCAATAGCGATCTTTCGTGCATGCTCTTCACTATCTATCAAAGAAAATCCTTGATTGATAGAACTCCAAAACTCATATCCACAATCCTCCATCCACCTATAAACTTCTGTTGTATATAAACCATCTTTTCGTTTAATTACTTGAACTTTGTATTGTTTACTTGGTGAAAAATATTCTCTTACAACCTGTTCCATTAGTATATTAACTCCTTAAAAACATTGTTTTATTATCAATATAACAAACAATGAATAAGAAGGTATAATTCACTACTAACTCCTAACAAAATAGACCACAAATTATGTAGTCTTTTTCTTGCTTTATTTACAATCAGTAACATATTATTAACAATTAACTCCCTAGATTAGGATTTAACTGTTTCTCTGTTAAAAATATATAGAACTCATCAAAATATTTCTTATGATAGGATCCAAAAAACACATCAATTTTCTCTTCTTTAGATTTCACTTCTAATTCTGTAACTAATGCCTTTTCTTTAACATCAACACTCTCTATTTTATTATAAGGGATGGATTTAAAAGCCTTTTTAGTTAATCTAATACCGTAATAT